>CAZZHT010000014.1:7702-12177 GCA_964653825.1 uncultured Methanosarcinales archaeon | reverse complement strand
AAACAATAAAAATAAACGATAAACAGAAAAAACACTGCTAATTCTCAGTTTAACCATCACATCTCTAAGAAAAACTGTCAAAAGAGGTCCCAAAAAAGTGAAAATTAAATCAAACCAGAAACATGAAATTAACACAAAAAGAGTCAAATGAACAATATCACCCCATATCAAATGAAATAAAAAACTAAAATAAAAATAACCTAAATAAACAAATAGAAAGATAAAAAACACAATTAAGCAAAAACTATAAATACATAAAACAAAGAAAATAAAGAAAACAAAGAAATCGAAAAAAGAGAAATCAGATAACAACTAATTAAAAAGATATTAAAGGCATTGAATATAAAAACCAAGAAATATCAAAACCAGCAATATACATTAAACTAAAACAGAATCAAAAAGAACAATCAAAAGGTAAATTCAAAAACAAGAACAAATAAAAATAATATAGAGAAAAATAAAAACAAACAAAATGTTATCACATGTTTCTACTCAGATAAAATCCACATAATATAAACGATATAATCTTTAATTTGCAATGTTAAATAACCACACTTTCTTACTTCTTGTGTTCGCTGTGTTCCTTATGTTCACTCTTTTCCTTCTCATTACTATGATGTTCACTGGTATGATGATGCTCTCCGTCCTTCTTATGTTCCTCATGTTCTTTGTGTTCCTTATGCTCACCGTGCTCCTTATGTTCCTTATGCTCTTCTTTACCCTTATGCTTTGGTTCATTTTTCTTACTTTCCTTCTTCTCTTCTTCACTAATTAGCTCACTTATCTCTGACTCATCTTTCTTAAGCTCACTTTCAATAACAGTTTCAACTTTCTTTGTATTCTTCTTTGATTTAGATGCATAATAATACACAAGGAAGAATATCACTCCTAATGCGATAAGTATCCCTGCAATAATCTCCCATAGAACAGTACTGTTGTTCTTAGTTTCTTTACCATTCTCCGCACTTTGAGTTGGTGAGGGTTTTGGTGTTGTTGTTGTTGCGTTTGTAGATACTGTTGGTGTTGCTGATGGTTGTGTAGTTACCAGTAATTTTTGAGCAACGCTAACCATTGGAGAATTAACGAGCTTCTGTTCATCACCCAAAGCATCATTCCCATGATACTTTATGAAATATGTCAATTGAAGTGTATCTGAACTAACAGCAGGCACATCCCACATAATCATTATTGGATTTGCTTGTAGTATCCTTGAATAATGATCCAGTAATAAGATATCATTCTCTGAAGACGCTATATCCTGTGGAACTGTATCGACAATAACAGTTTGTTTATAATTGCCGTTAAAGTGAACAGTTAGTGTTACTTTATAGACATATGACTCCTCGTTTGTCTCAGGATCAACAACCTTCAAGAGGTTAACGGTCTTAGTTGTTTCGATATCAACAAATTGATGTTCACTGTATCTTCTCTGTATGTCATTTATTGCTGAGGTTGCATTTGTTGATTTTGCAACTGAACTCACTTCATCGACAACACTATCAAAAGCAGGTGAAGTGGTATTATGACTAATAACATTATTAATGACATAGTTTGAAACATTACCCTTGAATCCTAATCCAGACAGTACATTCTTCAAACTCTCTGGTGGGATAACTGTTGATGCGTTTGGAACAGGTGTAGGAGTTGGACTTGATGAAACAGCCCCACCGCCAACGATTCCTCCTGAACTACCCCCGCTACTACCACCAGGTGTTGATGGCTTGACTGTCAACTCAATAGGGTACTGAGAAACAAATGTCTTGTTATCACTCATAATAACAGCAGACCAAACATAATAGTTAGTATCTGATGAAACAGTTGGAGTAACCCACTTGAATCCAAATGAAACCGAGTTTCCCCCTACAGTATGATCATAGCCGTAACCATAGCCATAACCAGTATAATTATAATACCCATAACTTGCGCCATTATAACCGTAGCCATAGCCATATTGAACTCCTTGCGTGTAAGCATTAGATGAAATAAACTTTGAATTCAAATGAACATTGCTACAAATTGAAGGTTGATTTGGCAATAAAGTGCCATTCAAATAAAAATAACACCTCTCTGCATTAGCAAAATTATTAGAACCCTTTGAAACATAAACTCCAACCCTATTAAGAGGTATTCTCTCATTCACATTAAAATGCACCGAGCTATTAAAATCAACAGATTGAGAACCTGTAACTGTCTTCGTGGTCTGTCCATCAGAGAAACTCATACTTAAATTTACTGCATTAGACGGACCTGCAAAGAAAATAACCAAGATAACTATTGTCGCCAGAATAACGCCTATTAACCTTTTCTTCATTGCCCTTTTATCTATACTCTGATTCATAATTCTCACCAATAATTATTCTAATAAATCTCATCAACAAAATCTTACCGAAATTACCTCTCTTATGATAATTAACCAAAAACTCATAATCACTCATAAAGTAAAGATATTGGTATACTTGTTACAAAACACAAAACAAGCTAAATCTTATCTAATACAAATTAAACTAGTATTTAAATCTTACTAAAAAGAGCATATTTTTAAGACATATATCACTAATAAGTAAGGAAATTTAAAAAGGAAAACACTAAAAAACATAGATAATTTTGAAAAAACAAAGCTCGACCGAACCGTCAACAAAAAACCCCTGAAAAATTATTATCAGAGAATTATAAAGAAAACTATAAAGAATCACAAACAATATAAATAACCTTTGTTTAATGTCATAAAGAACTCACATCATAACTAATAACAATCCTTTTATTTCAGGAGCTGATTATACCTTTAGATAAAAAGGTAATAAGAACACATCAGAAAATAATAATACTAATTATAATATCAATAACCATACTCAGAAATAAAGCTCATAAACTTTAATCAGATTACTAAAAAATAATAAATATAGCTATAAAAATATAGTGATGAATTAAGAACATACCTACAGATTAATCTAACAAAAATGGAAAATAAGAAAGAATCATTAAAAGAACTAAAAGAAGCAAAATATTACAAAAAACTCAAAGATACGACAGTCCAATGCAATTTATGTCCAAAGCATTGTGTAATAAAAAACAATGAAACAGGGGATTGTAGAGTTAGAAAAAACATAGATGGCATCTTATACAACCTCAACTATGGACACCCTTCTTCAATAGCAATTGACCCCATTGAAAAGAAGCCCCTCTATCATTTCTTACCAGGGAGCAAAGCCCTATCCATTGGAGGATACGGATGCAACATGCACTGCTTAAACTGTCAGAACTATGAAATCTCACAGAACGGTAATGTTGATTTATCATTCTTCTTAGAGCCTAAAAAGATTGTGGAACTTGCTATAGAGAACAACTGTGAATCTATTGCATACACTTATAATGAGCCGACAGTATTCTTTGAATATGCGCTTGATATTGCAAAAATTGCCAGAGAAAAAGGATTAAAAAATCTATGGATAAGCAATGGATTCATTAACGAGGAACCATTAAAAGAGCTCTTAAAATACATTGATGCAGCAAATATTGACCTAAAAGTATACAATAATAAAAAACTAAAAGAATTGACAACAGCAAGGTTAGATCCTATACTAAAAACACTTAAGATAATAAAAGAAAGCAATGTATGGTTAGAGATAACGAGATTAGTAATTCCTGGCTATTCTGATGATTCAGAGGAATTTGAAGAATCTTGTAGATTTATAAAAGAGCAATTAGGAGATAATACCCCATTACACATCACTCGCTTCTACCCGATGTACAAACTAAATAACCTAAATCCAACACCGATTGAAAAGCTTCATGAATTCAGAGACATTGCCAAGAAATACCTAAAGTACGTTTATCTTGGAAACATAAGAGAAGAATCAAACACAATATGCCCAAAATGTGGTTATACTCTAATAGAAAGAAATGGTTACAGCATAAAAGCAGACAAAGAATTTTTAAGCACAGGAATTTGCCCAAAATGTAAAACAAAAATAGATGGTTTATGGAGTATTCATAACTCAACTAAAAAATAAATTCAACACAAAAAAATCACAAAAACAGCTTATTTAACTTACAAAATCAGATAATCACAACCTAAGAGTAGAGAGGACTCTTCACCAAAAAAACGAAAAATATTTAAATAACAAACACAAAATATCATCAGAACACCAAAAAAAGGAGAAAAAATGATTAAAGAACAAAAAAAAGCAGAACTAAGAAACAGTAAAAAAGCACAGGGATTATCATTAAACATGATTGTTGTTGGAGCCATTGCTCTTATTGTGCTAGTTGTAATTGTTGTAATTGTGCTTGTATACTTTAATCATTGGCATCCCACACCAGCAGTTACTCAAGCAAGCTGTGGTAACCTCCCAAAAGTAAACAAAGCAAACGCACAATGTAAATGGAAGGACAGTGCATGCCCAACAGGTTATCCTTTTGATTACACCAGTTTTGCCACAGATAAAGATGATAGCAGCAAACAGTACTGTTGTTGC
>CAZZHT010000014.1:1334-7602 GCA_964653825.1 uncultured Methanosarcinales archaeon | reverse complement strand
TATTCCTAAAACAAAAAAGAAGTGTTAAACATGAAAAAAATTGATAGGATTACAAAACAAAAAGAACTGAAAAACAATAAGAAAGCTCAAGGATTATCATTAAACATGATTGTCGTTGGAGCTATTGCTCTAATTGTTCTAGTAGTTATTATTGTATTAGTTATTGGATATTTCCATGGTTGGCATCCAACTCACGCAGTTAGCCCTGCTGATTGTGCAAACCTTCCATCAGTTAATAAGATAAGCGGAGTAACATGTAACTGGTATCCGCATAAGTGTGGTGATTTCAATCAGATTGATTACACCTATGTTGCTAGCGATAGAGAAGATCAGGATAACAGTAACGAAAACTGTTGCTGTACAGGCAAGCTCGAAAATAATAAAGGAAGTGTTACTAGAAGTATTTAATCCTGCGCTATTGGACAGTAAGATTACACTTATGCTGCGACGGAGAAATCAATCACCCCAAAGTATACCCGTTGTTGTTGCACAGACAAACTCACAAAGTAATTGTATCTAAAAATAGGATCATCAATAAGGAACCATAATCACTATAAATTACATTGATAAAAAAGAGAAAGATTGTGAAAGCCCTAATGAAACACAGCATATCCTTTTACTTTCTCTTGTTTCTTCTATTTTTATAGATGTCTGCTAAGACATATGAGAATCACCTGTTTCTATAAGTAAGAATTGTAATTCCTTACTACTTACAGCAATTCAACAGAAACAGTCAATTTCTTCAACACCCTTAAGATTAGAAATAGAATACACAAAAAAGAAAAAGTAAATAATCCTCATTCCTCAGAATCGTCGACATCTACTGTCTTTATCTTCCTCTCTAAGTCCCTCAATTGTTGCTCCAGCTCGTAAATTCTGTTGTATTTCCTAGGCATATTTGCCTCTTTCTTAACAACATTTTTCTTTGACTCGCTGGGTGCCAATTTGTATTTGTCTTCAACCTCAGGCAAACTAGCTCTCAATCCTTTCAAAGTTTCAGACAAACTAACCAAAATATCCTGTAACTGCTTAACCTTCTCAAGTTTCTCTCTCCTAATATCCTTAAATTCCTCATAGCTCTTCAGGATATATATAATATCTCTCAAAGAAGTCAAAGCCCTATGTCTAATAATTGGATGATTCTGAATGCCAATAAAATACTTCTTTTCATTAACATTCTCCTTAGCTGTAACTTCCTTTTTTTTCGAACGCGCCATTCACATCACTCTTTGGATTCAGGATTTGAAAAAGATTGAGAAATAAAGTTTGCTTTTTCATCTATTTGAGCAATATTTCTATTCCAAATCTCAATTTGTTTATCCTCTTGCTCCTTGATCTGCTTGATCTCATCTAAAAGCACCTGAGCACTTCTTATCTTCTCTTTAACATCATTAATTGCTTCAAGTACCTTGTTATAATCATCTATTTTAATAAAAACCGGTAAAACATTTGCCATATACATCACCCTTGAAAATCCTTATCAAAAAAATTTCAATATTAACTGAGTTTTGATTCAACAAAAGAAAGCTTTTCTTGTACTTTCTCCAAAAAACCAACAAACTTCTCACAACTCACTGTCTCATTCTCACTTAATCTCAAATAAACATTAAAATCCAACTGATTATGTTCGCTAAAGCTAATTGCCTGATTAATTTTTTCCAATGCAGGAACATACCTCTTAGCTTCAATATAAATAACACCATTCCTCGAAACAATAGTACCCACATCATTGTTTTCTGTTTCCTCCTTACTTTCAGAGCTAACAACCTCTGGTTCACTTTCCTTTTCATGATTATCTTCTGGCTGGGGCTCTTGCTCTTTCACAGGTGTCGTTTCCTTCTTTTTAACAAGAGGTTTCTCTTGAGTTTGTCCTTTTTTCTGTTCATTCTTATTATCCAAACTCAAGGTTTTTTCAAGATCATCTAATTCAGAGTCAATATCAAACTTTTGCTCACCGCTCTTAGAGAATAAACCAACCTCTCCAGGATTCTCATTAGGAAGATCGAGATCATCATTACTCTTTGCACTTTGATGTCCTCTTTGAGCAACTGCAATATCTGGAGCACTAGCCCTAACAGCATTGTTTTGCACCTGCCCTGCGGGATTATTTTGTGTTTTCTGCGCCATCAGCTGTGAGAACTCATCAAGCTCATTAGTGGGCTTAGCACCTATCCCATGTTGTTGGGGAACTGTTGGCTGTGGCATGTTAGAAGCAGGAGTTGGAGCTCTTGATAACTGTTGAAGCTGATTATCATTCACAGGAGGAGCATTTGGAGGTATAGGATTATAACCATTATTCTGTGCATTAGCAAAAGCATTATTTCCGTTTTGAACAGGAGGTGGCATAGTTTGACTTTGATTAAAATCAGGAAGAGTTTGTTCATTAAGTGGAGGTAAGGATGGTTCTAATGGAGGTGGCATATCATTATTTATATTCTGACCGTTCATATTAGGACCATTTCCACCCACAGGAGGTAGAACAGCAGAACCACTAACTTTATTCTTTTTCTTAAACAAACTAAACCCCATAAAATCACCTATAAGAACTACAAACATAGAGATTTATTAAAGTTTTTGTATTATTCTTAAATGACAACACAATCCAAACAAACCCTAAACACTCTTGGAGCGAACTGACCGCATTTAACAAGTTCTTTAACCCTAATTGAAACTCCAACACCTTTTGCCTGAGAAATGGTCTTTTTAATAGTATTATCAAATTCTGACTCGTTAACAAAATCATACACATGAATAATTGTTCCTTTTTTAGCAACGGTAAGCGCCGTATCCAAGAAATCACCAGAATTCATTGGAAGAGGCATAAGTATCCTATCAAACTTCTGGTTTAAATGGGGAACAACATTCCTCACATCACCCAAAATCAAATCAACATTACTGATTTTATTCCTATTAACATTATACAAACCAAACTCATGTGCCTTTGGATTAAGTTCAACACCCACTATACTTTCTGCATTTGAATTCTTAGAAATAACGCATGGATAAGGAGCACATCCGGAAAACATAACCAAGACCCTTTCACCATCTTTAACTTGTTTAGCAATTCTCATCCTCTCTGTTGCTAACCTTGGTGAGAAGTACATTTCATTAATATCTACTTTAAGAACAACACCATTTTCCCTATGAAAAGTCACAAATTTCCTTTCACCAGCCAAAAAAACATGTTTTTGTATTCTAAAAACACCACTATGAACCCCTGATTTTTTTACAACGGTCTTAATATTACCATTCAATCTAAGAACGGCCTCAGCAATAATTCCCTCTTTATCCCTGAGAGCATCATCAATTTCCATAATTGCAATATCACCAACAACATCAAAAGAAGTTTTAAGAAGTTCTAGTTCCTTATCACTTAATTTACCTCTGAGTAATTCCTTTAAGTTCCTCTTTTTATCATTCCTAAAAAGAGAATACTCAATAATCTCAAAATGAGAACCCATAATAGAAAAAAGAGCAGATTTGATTCTTGGCTCATTAATCTTATCCCTAACAACAGGAAGATAACCAAAATCACCCACAACCCTCATCTTATAATTAAAATCAATAAGTTCATTCTCAATAAGAAATGACTTCACCCTCTGTACTCTATGTAAAGGAACTTTCAAACAAGGAACCTTAACAGAAACACCTGCGTTTTGATTGTCAACCATAAAACAGAGAAATCCAAAAAGATATAAAAAACTATCCAAAAATCTTAATTTAAACAAACATCCATTAAAACAAAATAAAAAAGTATCTCAAAAACTAGAATAAACTAATAATTATTCAATCTTTTTTGATAGAAGCTAGCATAATTAGAAGGAACAATACTCAAACCATCCTCTGCTGCAATAACCTGGCAACCTGTTTTCATTTGTATATCTCTTGCAACCTGTAGAACATCTTTATCCACTAACTTTGTTCCAAAGTGTGTAATAATACTCAACTCTGGTTTAATCGCAGAGATAATCTTAACAGCATCATCAACATTTAACTGTCCCTTTGTAACAATTCCTTCAGGATTAAGAACATTCAAAATAAGAACATTTGTTTTCTCAAACTCTTTTAGTAAATCACTAAAGAACTCCGTATCTGATAAATACCCAATACAGTAATTTGAAGTAATAAACTTAAAACCAACTGTTTCAGCAGTATGCCTTGCACTTGTAACCACAACATCAACATTACCAATACCTATCTTTTGTCCCTCATGCACAACAATATACTTTTCAATAGCATCCCTATTATAAGGCTTAATTGACGGAAGGATTCCCTTTTCCTCAGAACCATAAAAGACCTCGTTATTTGTAATTAACACTGACTTCTTATCCAACCCGGACAGAGTTATTGCCTCAATCATTGCATTAAGATCATTTGCGTGATTTGTATGATTATGGGAAACAAAAACAGCAGTGGTCTCACGAACATTAATCCCTGACATATTTGAAAGCAGTATCGACGAGGGCCCAGGATCTATATGAAACTGCATTCCCTCAAGTTTAAGAATAATACCGCCCGAAGCTCTAATGCCCTTACTAACCACATAACTATCTCCACCCGTACCAAGAAAAATAATCTTATCAGCCATAACAAAAACAATGCCAATACTCATTATTAAAGTTTTCCATTAAGCCAAGAAATCTAAATAAACATAATGAATTTCAAAATGAATTTAAAATAACCTTTTATTTCTTAATCATATTTTTCTTATTAGTTCTAAAAAAGAATGGTTTTTTTCCCTTTCTTGACAAGAAAGCAACTGTTTTTGGAATAAAAACAACATCCGCCTGAGGAATAGTTCTGAAAACCTCAACAACCAACTTAGGATACGCTATAGGCCTGTAATCACCATCATCTTTTAAAAACTTACTTATGAAAAAATAACCAAAGAATCTAAGTGTAAACGAAATAAGAAAGATGCCAGAATATACAAAAAACACTGGAATTGCAAAAGAAGAAAGAAAATTAAAGAAAAAACCGCCACAAAGTGCGCCCAGAGAAGCAGCAACTCCTTGCTCAAGATTAAACATAGAAGCATACACAGATCTCTCTTTCTTATCAGACAAATAAAAAACCAACGACATTGAAGAAACATCATAAATAGTCCAAACAATAGCCATAACAAAGGTAAATGAAATAAGAATCATAAAACTCTTAAAAAAAACAAAAGGTAAAATTGAAAATGGAACCAGAAAAGCTGCAAGTTTGAACAACCTAACATTACCGTACTTATCTGCCAACAATCCAATTGCCTTACTACTAACGACCTTAACAAAAACAGGTACTAAAGAAAAAGAAACATATTCCAAATAATTAAACTTAAAAACCCTCAAAAACAGAGGATCAAAAAAAGGAGCTGCAAAGAAAACACTAAAAACCAAATATGATTTATAGAATGCAAAATGTCCAAATTTGGTCTTAGAAATCCTTCTGAACTTATGAAACAGGTTTTTAATAGATAAAGAATCAAAGACCTCGCTTTCCTTAGAAAAACGAACCAATCTTATATAAATTACACTCACCAATCTCGCAAAAAAAGCCACCATAAAAACAACAACGAAACCAGCATAATTCCCACTAATAACAACACCAAAAAGATTCAAATGACTAATCAACTTAAATTTTGTTAAGATATAACCCGACAAAATAAAAGATATGAGAAGAGTAAGATTAATCAACTTATTCCTAACACCAAAAAACCGTCCAAGTAACTTTGATGGAATAAATTCACCCGCAAAACTGGTCCAAATTGAGGAAATAAAAGCAGAAAAAACAAAATAAAGGCAAACAAAAATAAAATAGAAAAGAAGAGTATTCTTAACAAAAAAAGACATCAAAAAATAAGGCCACATAAATGCCTGAAAAATCATAAAAACAACCAAAGCATTCTTTGAGTTCTTGAACCAATAAATAACCCTTCTCGAAAGCAACTGAAGAAAAGCAGATATCAACCTCGGAATTGATGAAATCAAACTAATTTGAAATGGGGTTGCATTAAGGAAAACAGCAAAAGCCCCAATATAACTTTCACCAAAACCCGTCATAAGAGAATATGGAACACTACTATCAATCAGCAAACGCAGATTTCTATCTTTCTTAAAAAAAGAATCACCTAAGGGTGTAGCAAGGTTACTATGTTTCTCATAACTAACACTATTATTTGATGTCAAGCCAGAATCAGTAATGTTTATTTCCTCTTTAATATTGAACTCAACATCAATATCAATCTTCCTACTGGAATCATTTCTCATCACTGAATCCCCCTCAC
>CAZZHT010000014.1:0-1234 GCA_964653825.1 uncultured Methanosarcinales archaeon | reverse complement strand
ATCCTTATTGCTTCATTTTCTTAGATCCCTTTCTCGCAAACAGGAAAACAATCAAAATCACAATTCCAAAGACACCAAGCAATGAACCCAAGACAATGGGATTACTCCAATCTAATCCAAATTGCCTATTTTTCTCAACGGAAACAATCTTAGGGTCACCTTTGTTACCTAACAAATCATAGAAATCACCAACGACACTATTATTAGCAACCTTTCCAACATCCGATGAAATAATCTTACCAGGCATTTTCACCGTAAAATTAATAGGAAACATTGTCTCCGTCATTTTTAATTCTTGCGCATTCATCTTATCAAGAGAAGTAGCATTCGGTAAAGAACTCGAACTACCGCTACTAAAAAGCAACTCATTCAATTGCTTAAGATGATTTAAATGATAAACATACTCAATTTTCCCATTCTTATTTTCAGAGCTAAATACAGATTTACTTAATTGAACATAACCGCTCAAAGTAGCAACATTTGTTTTTGAATCATAGTTACATTCCTTATTGCTCATTGCAATACTCTGATTATTCTTAAAATCATTACATGAATCGGACATATTCTTTGAGAAATTATAGCTACTGTTACCAGACATTGATTGCATCATTCCCGCAATCTGCGAGAAATCAATTTTAATTACCACCTTATCCTGCCCATTGGGACTAATTGTTTCAGAATAATACCTATTAACACAGCCACTCAAAAAAATAATCAAAATCACAGCCAAAGCAAAGAACACAACAACAATATTTTTTCTTGAACCATTTTTTCCCTTTTTTTCATTTGAACTCATCAAAGACACCTCCTATCAAAAAACAAATAAAATCACAAACTCTAAAAATACATTAATCAAAAACACAAAAATATCATCACAATTCTTAAGATTACATTAATAAATCAAAATTGTTTTAATAAAATTGTATTAATAATAAATCTGCAATTGTAATTATTTATTATGAAATATATAAAACTTTCGTTTTGTATATTAGTATACTTAAAAGTATCTTAAAGAATTCATGCATAATCATAAGAACAAGCCAAACATAAACAAAAATCAAAAAAGATAACAGAGAAAGAAACGCTCATAAATCAAAAACAAAAAAGATAAAAAAATAAAAAAAACAACTCAGTCCTAATTAACTTCACTCACATGCTCACTCTTTCTCCAAAACAAAACAAACAAAATAACAACAACACCTACAGCAATAGAAATAAAGAACAAACCCAGAGG
>CAZZHT010000013.1:0-15992 GCA_964653825.1 uncultured Methanosarcinales archaeon | reverse complement strand
AAGTTCCAATACTATTAAATACATTATAAGTTGATGCATTAAAAAAGAAGTTATCATATTTCATAGGACTATTAAAATACACATTTACATAAGACATATAAAAGAAAGCAAAAATCACTCCAAAGCTCAAAGCGAAATATAAATTTTTCTTAACCTTAAAAAGAGAAATAATAAAATATAACCCAACTCCTGAAAGGATATAGAAAAAGAAATACAGCAGATAAATACTTCTCTGTGGAGGAATCAAGAAACCAATGCCATACAAATAAAAGATAGTTACAAACACCAAAAGAACAAAAACATAATACATTAACTTGTGATTCAAAATTCTAAATGATTTTCTTTTGATTCTGTAAGTGTAAAAGATAACGAAAATTGAAAAAACAAATAACAAAACAAGATTAGAAACCCCAATCACACTCAATAGATTATACTTAAAAACGACCTGGGACCAATTTTTACCAAAAACAAGCTTTGCAAATACATTTTTTGCATTCACAAGATAGTAAATACCAGTAAGAGAAATAAGAGACAATAAAATCATAATAGCAATCTTAGCAAATCTGTCCTTTTTTGCTTTATAAAAATCAATAATAACCAATAATGAAATAATCAAACCAACTGGTGGATAAAACAAAATCGCAAAAACAGCATTAATAAATCGATACCTTTTGTTTTGGAGAACAAGATCCAATACAATAAACACAAAAGAAAAGGTAAATGGAACAAAGAAGGAAACGCCCAAAAGATTCAGATTAGTTTTAAGAGTCAACAGAATTGCAACCACAGAGATTCCAAGCCAAAAATCCAACTTTTTCCACAGATAATAAAACAAAATAGAAAGTACAACGCTAAAGTTAACAACAGCCAGTAACCTAAAATTAACAATAAGAGAGCTACCAAAAATCCAATATAAAAAACTAAGTAGTAAATGATAGAATATTTCATAATCGTTAATACTTGCCCCAGAATAAGGATTCTTATCAAACCTGTGATTATAGGCAATAGACCTTGCTATTGAGATATGATGCCACTCATCGATATGATATGGAAAAGAACCATAATCTGAGTAAAAATTAAGGCAACCAAATACAAAAATAAAACTAATCACACTAAAAAAATAGCATAATCCTTCCATTTATTGAACATACGCCAATTCATAGATTATTAGTTTAGAGACCATATTTATCTAATTTTTGTTATCCAATGTTTACAATTTATCATCAAATTTAGGTTATACTTTTATATATCTTAAGATTAAAGGTTCATTTAAAAAATTAGCCAAAAGATGGCATAAATGACTTAAAGAGTACGTTAAACACCCCGAGAGTAAAATAATACACTATAACTGATACTATCATAAATAAGAAAATATACTTCACACCACCCTTTACATTACCATAGAGAATCAACGACATAAGAACTCCTGCAAAAGCTGAAGAAATAATCAATGCAGTATAACTAAAAACCAGATAATCATGATTTGAGATACCAACGGACTTCATAGAAAACATAGTCATTCCCATAGAAGCAGCACCGCTCCCACTTTGAGCAGATTGAATACTGGGGTTTTTAGACACAGTCCTTATAATAGTTATCAACTGAGCAGAGATTGCAAAAAGTAAAGGCATTATAAAAAGAACAATCATAGCAATAAAAATCATATATGAGGTATTTGTTGAAATCATCTCCTCCCTAAGATTCTTTGTTTTATCCATACTCTCAACGAGCCTATCAATCACAAAAGCAATATTACTACCATTTTTAATACCCTCATTAATCAAAGAGAATGCCCTTTTCATCTCAGGAGAATCATACCTATTTGCCAAATCCATCAGCGCTTCCTGAACAGGAGTGCCAACCATAACCCTCTTTGCAGTTAATCTCATCTCAATTGCGAGATCTTTCATATCAGGTCTTATTGAGAGCCAAAGAGCTTTCTCAATGGATAATCCTCCCTTTAGATTTTCAGACATTGAAGATAAGAAGAGAGGAAGAGCCCGCTCCATATCTTTAGTTCTCCTATAAATTTTAAGATCATAGTATATATAACCTATCAAAAAAAATGTAATAACAATAAAACTCTGAGCAGCCAACCAGTAGCCGAGAATAGAAAGTGTAAATAGTATTAACATTACAGGGTTTCTTAAGAGGTTAACTCCACTAGCAGAAATAAGTAATTTTGATCTTATCAAAGGAGCGCCATTGTAATACAATAAGAACAATGTAATCACAGCACTCAAGAGGAAGAGAACACTAAAAGAAAAATAGGGCACCTCTGAATATCCTGCTTTCTGAAAGAACCCTCTAAGATGAGGAGCAAATCTTTCAGGAATAATTGCCTTTCCAAATTTATACAGTCCCTTCCTTATTTTACCCTTATAGTCCACACTTTTACTCTTAACAGTTTCACTCATACATTCACCACAGGTCTTATTGTCTTAACATAGGATAACATCAAAAATTGAAAAAAAGCGAATAAAAACAAAACTATTGTAAGAATAGATGATGATACTGAAAGTCCCATTATTGAGCCAACGACAACAAAAAGTGCAATACCTATTGAGGGAATAACACCAACAAAAATAAGATACATCAATATAAAAACATTGAGCTTTTTAGAATACATCCTAATCTCGTTGAGTTGTTCCTGGCTAATTGACTCAATAATCTCACCCAATGGTCTCGCAATTTCAGCACCTGTCTTTTTTGCAGTTATAATCTGATTCAAAATCCTCTTGAACTTTTCTGAAGGATTTGTTTCTCTAGCGATTTCAAGGGCATCATCTATTGTTGTTCCTGTTTGAGTCATAGCAATAATTTCCTTAAAATAATCACCTGAAACACCATAACTTGTAGAAGCATCTACCAGAGCATTATATAAAGGAATACCAGATTCGATTTTAATCAAGATATATCTTGCAGAGAACAAAACATTTTTCTCCAAATCCTTCTTAATTCTATTAATAATGAAATTGGGATAATTCAATCTATAAAACATAAACAGGATAAAGAAAAGAAAGAAATTAATTATATAACCCCACCATGGAAAATGAGCATACTTTGAAACCATAAAAAAAAGAGCGAGAGTAAGTAATCCGGAAAGCATAAGAGCTACCTTCACAGATGCCTTAACAAAAAAATCGACATCATAGGGTATCTTAGCAACTATGAGTTGCTTCTTAAATTTATTCACATTTGGAACAAAAAATTTAGTTAATTGAGATACCATTTTACATACCAAAAAACTTAAATCTTAACATTAAAAAAGTTAACTATCCAACCGGAATTCATACACTAATGATACATACAACTAATTTTTAAACATTTGCTTACAATAAATAGATACTATGTAATATCTTACCAATTAGACATCATTAAACAAAGATTTATTGTATCTTTTCTCTTATCTTTTTTATAGTATTTTATTTTGTAATACAACTCCATTATTAATATTGCTATTTTACGATTCTTTACTAAATTCCTTACTATCATTATCAATTTACTTTAAAATTCACATTCTAACTGTAGTATCTCACTTACCCTTCTTAATCGGACTCTTTTGTAGATAATACTTAGCAATAATAAGACCAATTTTATTAATATCATTTATCTTTCTAGCAACAAGCCATTTCAAAACATCTATTTTTTCTCTGAGATCATTCTCAATCTGCCTCTCATTCATACCTGTATAAAGATTAAGGGTCTCATAAATCCTCTGAGGTTTCTTAACCTTATGTAAAACACCTGTCTGTGAATTCAATTGATAAACAACTCTTGCATCTCCTGTTTTTGTAACTTCTGCAATCTGTAAGGTCTTTCTCAGCCCTGTTCTCCTATTTCTATACTGCACTAAAATAACTGAAACAGCTGGTAACATCAGCTTAGGCACATTAATAGGTGCATTTGTCAGCCTTGTAACTGTTTCTTCAGCATTGTTAGCGTGAAGAGTAGCATAAACTGAGTGTCCTGTGTGCATAGCTTCAAACAGAACCTCTGCTTCTTCCTTACGCCTGATTTCTCCTACAATTATTCTATCGGGCCTCATTCTTAAAGAATTAACTACCAAATCAAGCATGGTAATTCCGCCCTTGCCTTCAGGATTAGGCAATCTTGTTTCCAAAGGCACCCAGTGTAAAGATTCTGGAAGCGTTATTTCCCTCGTATCCTCTATTGAAATGATTCTCTGATTAGGTGGAAAGAAATTTGAAACAACATTAAGCGTAGATGTCTTACCTGAACCAGTTCCTCCAGCGATAAGCATAGAGAGCTCAAATTGTATAACCTGCCAAACCATAGCAGCAGATTCAAAAGACATCGTACCATTATTTATAAAATCTGTAACGGTCCAAGGTTTCTCAGCAAACTTTCTAATAGTTATAGTATTACCCTTTGAAGATATTGGATAAAGCGTAGCATTAACTCTGTCTCCAGTTAAAAGATGGGCATCCATCAATGGTTCTAATGTACTTATTTCCTTACCAACATTTCTACCGATCATTGATGAATAATGTCTAATTTTCTTCTCATTAGGCATCTTAACATTAGTTTTCAGCCACTTATACTTTCTATGATAAACCCATACAGGCTCCTTTGCATTATTAACAGTAATTTCCTCAAGATTTGGGTCCTTTAAAAGCAACTCAATCTCACCAAGACCAATACTTTGCTGTATAAGATGATTAATAAGAATCTTAGCCATACCTTTATCAACATATGGAAAATACTTTTTAATTAATGATAGAATTTCTGACTCAAATGTTTTCTTCATCTGTTTATCAGTTTCTTGAGGAGCAATCTCGATCTCACCAACTTTTATCTTAGTAACAAATTCTTCCTTAATTCTATCAAGAACTAACTTAGTAACATTACTTATATTCATAATTGATAGATTGTATTCTGGAACAAAGTCATTCTTCTTATATATAATTTGAACCTGTATCAATTCTCCATCAAGATTGAGTTTATACTCATCAAGAATCTCCTCATCACTATTCTTTGGCTTTGCAGCGTTTACCACTGGTTGTTGACCCTGATCAACCTTAGCAACATCTACATTGCTCTGCTTTGTAGGTTTTGGGGGTACTGAATTCGGAGATTGTATACCTTTTTGATTAGATGGCAGAGGTTTAGCATTTGCCACATTTGAACCTGTCTGTATTGGATTCAAAGTAGGATTACCTTTAGGTTGCCCTAAATTAACATTACTATTACTAAGTTTATTAAAATTCCCACCATTAGGAGTCACATTACTCTTAGCAATTGTACTCAACTTACCATTATCATTCTTAAGTTGATTATCAGGTTCCATTTTATTCACTTCGTTGGTATTTTTATTTGATCATTTATGTTAAAATTTATCGCATTTGTAAGCATCTTTTCCTTAATCTGATTATAATACTCAGCTAATTGACCGTAAACTGATAAAATTTCCATTCTTAAAATAGTTTTCTTAATTAAGAACCCCTCAGGCAACTGGTCATACAAGAGCAAAATGTTATTATATAGCTGCTGGGCTTCTTTAACCTTATTGTGTTTAAGAAAAACAACAACTTGTTTAATCATTGTTTTAATCCTGTTACTCAAATCATCAAAATGTCCTTCCTTATCCTTTTCAATTAATAAACTCAATTTACCATAAAGAGACAGCAATCCCTCCTGAAGTTGTGTTTTAATCTCCAAACTATAACTACTAAAAGAATCAATCTCCTTATTGATTTTCGCATAGAGCTTTGTTGCCTCTGTTGCATTCTTTGACCTAATTAATTGCTTTAATTGGTTAATCTCTCCTTCAATTCTTTCTTTTGATTCGTTAACCAACTTATCATTATTCTTTTCCATAAGAGGTAAAATTTTCTCTTCGAGTTCATCGACCTCTCTTTCTAAGTGGTAAATATCCTTTTGAAAAGAAAATGGTATCTGTTTGAGTGCCTCTCTACTCATATTACACAACTGAAATGCCTTTACATAATTCCTACTTTTGATATTTGATTTAATTTCTTTAATCAATTGATTTAATCTTTGAATATTATCAACAATCTTACTTCTGATTGATTTTTTTCTCAATTCCAAAAGACGATTATAGAGCAAGCTAACATTATTCTCAATAGCAATCTCATCACTAAGAAAACCCTTTGGCAATCGTGAGATAATACTTACTATCTCCTTATATTTCTGTTCTGATTCAGAGAGTTTTTGATCCTTCAGCAAAAGAGCAAGCTCACTTAGGAGATTCTGTATTTTTATTTTATCTAACTGAAACTCCTTTGTTTTTTTCTGAGCAATACCCTCGGCCATCTTTTTATTAAGGTCAATCATATTCTTAGTCAATTCTTCTTTCGTCTTCAAATACTGCTTTGGAAGCTCATCCTCCCTTTCCTTAATTTTCTTGTAAACCCCCTTTGCCTGATCGAAATCACCTTTAGAAACAAGAATATTAGCATTGTTAATCAACTGAGAAACCTGTTCAAGTTGTCCAAGTTTCGCAAGACCTTCACCTATCTTCTCATTTTTAGTCAGAAGATCCTGTTTTTCCTGATCATTCAAAACTTCAGAAAGTCCTGTAATTTGCTCTTTAAGCATTCCAGAGAGCTGATCCAATTTTTTCCTTGCTGTGCTAACATCCTTTATATCAATAGAACCCTTTAAACCCACAACACTCTTCTTAATTTCCTTAAGTTTAGTAACAATTTCCTTTGTTTTTTCAGGATCAAGATTCTTCTTTTTTCTTATGACAACAGAAATCAAAGATTTATAGTTATCAACAAGAGATGCATACGCCTTTTTCATGGCCTCATATTCATTCTCAGTATCCTTATGCTTTAACTCATCAAGCCTGTTCTTCATAAAATCACTGTAATCAACAGCGTCATTTGACTTTTGCTTTTTATCCTTCTTGTTCTTACTTTCTACTAAATAAACATAAGGTGTTGCTAATTTATACTTAACCTTAACAATATTTTGTTCTTGGAGAATCTCAATCCATCTCTCAATAGTATCCTCATCAAGATTTAGTTTCTTCGCAGCTTCTGATAGAGACATCTCAGGGACTTCGCCCACTAAATCTTTCTCTTTAAGAAGATCAAGAAGTTCATCTGCCTTTGTTTTAAGTTCTTCAGCCATTTTATCAAATCTTCACACACTTAAGGTATTGGAAAGTAAATTTTTCACAACAATTAAGATGCCAATGCAATAAAAGTAAAGTATTATAATAAAGGATAATCAAACCAAAAGCATAAAAATAGCATACAAACACTATACAAAATTATTCATTAATCTTTGATTTAGCAACACTTTTAAAATTTTTTAACCATTACAAGATAGAAAAAACAAAATATACTGAAATGAGCTAAAACAGAATAAAATCTACTGAAATCTACTAAAAAATAAAAACATTTCAAAAAATACTCAAATGAATTTAAAGTAAAACCAAGATAATAAGGTATAATTAACAACAATAAAACAAGACCTAATAAAAAAAACAAATAGAGAGATATTAATGAATAACGTATATTGACAAATGACCATCTAAAATTATAAAGATAAAGGGATAATCAAAAGAAAATAAACAAAGAACAATGAGAAGTATCATTAATGTTCTGAATAATGAAAAGAACAATAATAAAAAACAAACCAAAAAGTCAAACAGAGATATTTAGATTTTTATTTACTTTAAACTATTAAATTTGGATAAAAACTGATTAAAATCCTTCTTAACGGACTCAGAGCCTTTCTTTAAGGCATCTCTCGGAGAGATTTTCCCATCTGTCTCAACAACAAAAGTAAGCTTATTAACCAACGGATGTTTCCTAGCATAGCTTGCTGCCTTAACCCCTTTAACTTTGTACAGTTCATTCTTAAGAACATCGAAAAAGGTAGTATCCTCATCCTTAACCTCAAAAATAAGAGTTTCCTTAGTATCTTTAATCACATCAATTTGCATAGATTCACCTCTTAAAGCATAGTAAACAAATTAAATAAAAAATAAACAATAAACAGCAAGCAAATAAAAAACAAAAAATTAGACAATAACCATTAAAAATGAAAAGCTAAGTACAACCCAAAAGTAATATCTCAAAAAGTAACTTTCAATATAATATAAAAAGATTTCGAAATATTAAAAATACATTAAAAACAAAAATACAAAATACTTAAAAAACATATACAAATTACACAAAAGACACATAAAATAACAAACATGAGTACAATTTACCAATAATCTTTGATAAACTAATGAACTTGTAAGATTCATACCTGAAGATAAGTCAACATAAATTAACCTAAATTAATCTAAATTTGAATTGATATAAGTTAATATGAGTTAATATAAGTAAACATAAGTTTGTATAAATTAGTAGGACTTAACAAAGCTCGACATAAACCGAATAGTCACATAAAGCAAATAATATTTAAACATCTCTTTCCATAAGAGTATGTCTCTTGTTTGACTTTGCTCTGAAGCATGCTCTCTCAATTAATTTCTTAACCTCATTATCAAGAGCCCTTTCGAACTCCTTAGAGACACTAAAACCATCAGCCAGCTCCTTAACCCTTGAAACAACAATTACATATCCCTTTGGATTACTATCTTTTGAAGATACCCTCTCATTAGATATCATTTTCTTATTAAGATTCCTCTCTTCATTGCCATTTATTCCACTTTCATTGAAGTTCACTGCATCAAAACCATTTTTGATTTCATCATTAGATTCATTTTCCTTTGAATCATGATTGTTTTCAAAAATAATATTATCCACTTAAACCACCACCATCAGTCAAACCACCAAAAACAAATTATCCTTTGTTTCATTTGTGAGCATAGTAAAATACTACTTCAATGATATCATCATCAGCAGGATAATTTTTATTACTTCCCTTATTATAATTTTCAGTTCTTTTAAAGTGATCTAATCTGCAAAAGCCAAACCTAACAAATTGAACAATATCTCCGACATTCAATTTCTTAATATTAGATTCTCCAAGGCCAACAACAACTGTTGCATCAGGCATCACAACACTCACCTTTAAAACAGACGAAGGATTACATGGCAACCATTGTATAATCTTGTTACCCTTACCCTTAAAATCAGAATAATCTTCTGAAACAAACTCAAAAGCCCCATTATTTCTTCTAAAGTTAAAAAGGTCCATTAATCTAAAAAGTCCCACACTATCATCAGAAATCAAAGAGTTATAATCGTCCTTAGCTACATAAAAACAATTCTCTTTAACCTCAATACTCCTAACTGGTTCCTCTTTATCAGGAAATATTTTAAGCTTAACAACCTTATGAATAGCACCATTTATCTCTAATTTTACTGGATTTTCAACAAAAAAGAACCTCTTGGCAATGGGATCGATAATTTTTCTATTAATCGTCTCAAGCATACTCTGATCAATATTCGTAGGTGTCTTAGACAATCCCACTTCCTTAACAAGCTGATAAAAAGTATCCTTAACAAATCCTCTCCTCCTAAGAGCTCTCAAAGTAATTAAACGCGGATCATCCCATCCATTAATCTCATGATTTTCAATCATTTCTCTTATCTTACGGCCCTCAGTCACAAATCCAACGACATTGAATCTCCCATACTGAACAACAACAGGGTTACTGTATCCCAACTGTTTTCTAATATAATTCTGTAACTCAACCCTCATTGTTCCAAATTCATTACTTCTAAGAACATGAGTAATTCCACAAAAGTGATCCTCAAGAGCGGCTTCAAAATCATACATAGGCCAAACACAGTACTTATCCCCCTGTCTATAATGACTCTTCTTAATAATTCTAAAAATGATAGGATCTCGCATAACATAATTCTTTGATTTCATATCAATTTTAAGTCTTAACACTCTTTCCCCTGCTTCATATTTACCACTAAGCATATCCTCCCACTCACTTAGATTTTTCTCAACAGAATTATTTCTACAATCACATTCAATTCCCTTTTCCCTGTTTTCACGTATTTTTTCCTTAGAACATGAGCACACATAGGCCTTTCCATTTTTTATAAAAGTTTCAGCAATATCATACATCCTTGGAATATCATCAGAGACAAAAACAACCTTCTTTGGCTTAATTTCTAAATAATCAATAATATCCTCCTTTATAGAATCAACAAACTCTTGAGAGACCTTTTCTGGATTTGTATCCTCAAACCTGAGAACAGAATAACCCTCATACTTCTGAGCATAAATATAATTAATTAAAAAGGATAATGCATGTCCAAGATGAAGATACTTTGAAGGTTCAGGTGGAATTCTCGTAACAACCTTTCCCATTTCTGCATTTGGAAGATCCAACAAACCCTTCTCATTCTTTTTGCTTTCAAGCAAATGAGGATTAATCTTAAGGAGTTCAATTCTCTGATCATCAACACTGAGTTTATTAACAGTGTTCACTTCAGAAACGAAAAGATCCTTAAGATCTTTAATCATCATCTTAAGTTCATTTTTCTCAGCTAGAACCTTTCCAATCACAGAACCAACCGATGCCCTTCCACCATGCTGTACAGCATTAAGTAATGCATACTTTCTAATAGTCAAAATCAAATCGTTCTTATCAATCATATTTCCTATTTTTGCCTTTTCCATAATACAATTCATCTCGATAAACTTTTAAAAATAACAACAAAAAAAGAATAAAGTTCCTATTTTATTAAATTTTTCTATTTCAAAAAGATTTCAAAGCATAAAAAATAAGAATCAGCATCATATCACTGATAACTCATTAGTTACTCATATCATACGCAACAACATTAACCATAGAAATAAGCATATAAAACAAGCACATAATAATCATTGATATTATTGATATAAACAATATTATAATAATCAATAATGATAATAATCAATAAATTTTAAAATAGTCAACAAATTATAATAAACTAATATTAAATATAAATATTATAATAAACTGCAGTCGTTACTTATAAATAATAAAAAATCTTTATAAAACCACTTTAAGCAGAATTATTTATTGAAATCATTTATTAAAAATAATCTCTTGAAATATTTAATTATTAAAATTATTTACTTATTGAAACATTTCATAAAGGAAAAAACAAAAATAAAAAAAGCAAAGAAAGAGAAACACACAAAGGGTAAAACAATGGATAGTAAAAGCCAAGAAATTGAAAAAAATAGCAAGTTAATAAAAGAACCTTACAAAAAAGATGCAAGAGAAATAATCGAGCTCCTTCATAGCTCTGAAAATGGACTCAGCGAAGAAGAAGCAAAAAAGAGATTAGAAAAATATGGAAAAAATACCCTTGCAAGAGAAAAGAAGATAAGTAAAATCTCGCTTTTTCTGAATGAGTTCAAAAGCACATTAATAATCATCTTAATAATCGCAGCAATTATATCTTTTGTAATAGGGATTTATCATAACACTGATGATTGGCTTGATGGAATAGTTATTCTAATAATTGTCTTTTTCAATGCAATATTTGGGTTCATCCAAAACTATAAATCAGAGCAAGCTATTGCTGCATTGAGAAAATTAACCAGTTTAAAAGCAACTGTAATTAGGGATGGAAAAGCAAAGGAAATTAACAGCTCCGATGTTACAATAGGGGATATACTTTTGGTCTCAGAAGGAGACAAGGTTGCCGCAGATGCTTTATTAATTGAATCTAATGATCTTAAAGTTGATGAATCATCACTAACAGGAGAATCATTACCTGTAAACAAAAAAGCAATGAAACTCAATAAAACAGTGTCAATTGGTGATATAAAGAACATGATATTTTCAAGTACAAATGTTCTTCAAGGAAATGGTAAAGCTATTGTAGTGGCCACAGGCAAAATGACAGAAATAGGAAAGATATCACAGTTAATTTCTGATATCGATAACAATATGACCCCATTACAAAAGAGATTAGACAAATTCGGAAAAAGGCTTTCTTATTTTATACTACTTATCTGTGTAGTCATATTTTTTGTGATGATGTCAAACAACTTCTCAATAGAACACATTGATGACAGCTTACTAGTTGCAATCAGCTTAGCAGTTGCAGCAATTCCAGAGGGATTACCAGCAGTGGTTACAATCTCGTTAGCATTAGGAGTAAAAGCCCTTGTAAAGAAGAATGCACTAGTTAGGAAGCTACCTGCTGTAGAAAGTTTAGGGTCTACATCGATAATATGTACAGACAAAACAGGTACACTAACAAAAAACAGTATGACTGTATTAAAATATGTCGTTGATGATAAAATCATTGATATTGTTAAGGATGAGAATAAAGAATTAAAAAACATAAATGAGAAAGATAGAAAACTGCTATTCACAATTGGACTCATATGTAATAACGCAAAAATAGGAAAAGATTCTAAACCTATAGGAGATCCAACTGAAGTAGCATTAATTTACCCTGCAAAAAGGTTAAACATAAAAGAAGAAAATTTCACAAGAATAAAAGAAATTCCCTTCAACTCAGAGAGAAAGATGATGACTGTAGTTGTTGCAGAAAAGAACAACACTCTCAAAAGCAACAAACCAACATACTACGCATTCTCCAAAGGAGCACCAGATATAATTTTATCAAAATGCAACTATGTTCTAAAAAACAATAGGATAATAAAATTAACTTCATCTGAGAAAAAGAAGATTCTTGAGTTAAATAACACACTAGCCAAACAGGCCTATAGAGTGTTGGGATTCGCATATCAAAAGTTGGATTCAAAAATCGTTAATAAAATATTAAACAAAAACAAGAAAGTCAAAAACAGCACCGTTCTCAATAATATTAATGATAATAAGATAGAAAATAATCTCATCTTTGTTGGTTTAGAGGGCATGATTGATCCTCTAAGAGAAAATGTAATAGAATCATTCAAACAATGTCAATCAGCAGGCATTGATGTTGCCATGATTACAGGCGATTATCCGTTAACAGCCCAGGCCATAGCAAAGCAGATTGGACTAAAAAATGCTGTAATTTCAGGTCAAGAGCTCGAAAAAGCAAAAGAAGAAGGTAAGTTCAGAGAAACCGTTCTAAGTCATAGAATCTTTGCAAGAGTTGCTCCCGAACAGAAATTAGATATTGTAAAAATATTCCAGAATGAAAGAGAAATCGTCGCAATGACAGGAGATGGAGTAAACGACGCACCTGCACTAAAAAAGGCAGATATTGGTATAGCAATGGGACAAAACGGAACAGAAGTTGCAAAAGAAGCAAGTGATATGATTCTTACAGACAATTCATTCAGTTCAATAGTAAAAGCAGTATTTGAAGGGAGAAGGATATATGATAATATCAAGAAATTCATAACATATATGTTATCTACAAATATTGCAGAGGTTCTAATTATTTTAATAGCAATCTTAATCAATAAAGGGCAATCACCATTAACAGCAATACAACTTCTCTGGATTAACCTATTAACAGATGGTTTTCCCGCACTTGCCCTAGGGGTCGACCCTGCAAGAAAAGATATTATGAAGGAAAAGCCAAGAGACCCAAAAGAGAACATCTTAAATAGAGAATTTATAACCTCAATGCTTGGGATTGGGTCTCTCATAACCTTTGGTGTCCTATTGCTCTATGAATTATACAGCTTTGGTGTCAAAATATCACCAATATTCGTGTCAGCAAAGGCAGATACGATTGCATTCACTTCATTAGTATTATTTGAATTAATAATACTAAAGTATGTTAGAGATAAATATAAACAACCATTCTTTTCAAACAAATGGTTAACAATTGCAATCGCTTTATCAGTGGGCTTACAGCTCTTAGTGGTCTATGTTCCCTTATTTAATATAATCTTTAAGACAGTTCCATTGAATCTAGAGGATTGGGGAATAATGTTAGTTACAATTATTCTATTATACGGACTGCTTGAGATGTATAATTTAATTTATAACTCATACAAAAAGAATTCACACAAGAAAGGGAAGGGATATTGAAGACACAAATATAAAAAAACAAAAAATATCAAAAACAAAAACAACAATAGATTAATAAATCCCGCAATAATTCTAAAAAAAGCTCTAAAAAGTTCTAAAATAAAAGAAATAGCAATCATCTCTTAAAAGAGAATCACGAAAATTAGCACACAAAACATTAAAAACCCAAATCGATAAAAATGATTTCAGAAAAAGGAATAAAAATAAAAAACAACAAAAAGAAAAGAATCATAAAAACAACAAAGAATCAAAAATACAAAAGCATTCTGAAATCATCTACAACAAAGGGTACGAATAACAATTCTCTTTCAATAATCATCCCATCATACAACAATGGATTTAAGGTTTATAATCTAATCTCAAACATAATAAAGGACATAATAAAAGATAAAATTAATATGGATAATAAAGTAAGAGAGACAAACACAAACAATGCCAGAAACCAAAGAAAGAGCAAAAGCATTGGTCTTTCAAGAACTAAAAACAAAAGGGCAAGCTCTGAAAAAACCGAGATAATTAAATCAATTG
Source organism: uncultured Methanosarcinales archaeon (assembly GCA_964653825.1). Taxonomy (GTDB): domain Archaea; phylum Nanobdellota; class Nanobdellia; order Woesearchaeales; family CAZZHT01; genus CAZZHT01. The sequence continues at coordinate 1,555 of CAZZHT010000013.1, read as the reverse complement.
AAGTAATTGAGATAATCATAATTGACGATTTTTCAACAGATAACACCCAAGAATTAATACAGAGTTTAATCTCAGAAATTCCAAAGATATTCAAGAATATAAGTAAAAGCAAAATTCAACTCAATGAAAGAAAAATAGTAAAAAAAGCGAGAATCTCAGAAAGAAAAAGATACGCAAACATAAATGACAATTTCTATGAAACAATACTCTACGAAACAACATTTAGAGGAAACAAAATAAGAATAATTTACTCCTTAAACACAGACAGCAAATCAAAATCAAAAGAAAGAAAGTCAAAAGAAAACAAGAGTAATTCAAAAAATAAAACAAAAATAAAAAACATAATAGAGTTCAAGAACAAGGGTGCAGCAGCAGCAAGAAACAAAGGGTATGAACTTTCTAAAGGATTAAACATACTTTTCATTGATTCAGACATAATAATCAATCTCAAAGCAATTCTAAATATGGTTGGTGTCAGTTTAATTAGAACAAAAAAGATAAATGAACTAAAAATAAAAAACAATCATCAGATTCATACAAATACTACAGATGCTTTCACAGACACTCCTACAACCACATCAGCAAAGACAAAAATAATAACCTCTATAAACACTTCAACAGTAAATCATAGAACCTACAAAGAGAATGTCAGAAACAACAGACATAATTCAATAATTAATACGAGAACTCCTGACATAATCAATCAGAAATATGACTTTTATGATATAATCTACCCAACAATTATTTATCCTAATCAAAGGATTTTTTATCCAGAATCTGAAAAAGAAAAAAAAGTCCTATATGTAAGCAGCTGTTTTCTCATGAGAAGAGAAGCAATAGAGAAACTCATAAACTACTATGGCTATCTCTTTGATGAGAATTACACAATTTACAATGAAGACAGCGACCTATTTTTTAGAGCGTTACTACTTAATGAAAGGTTTCACTATGTAAGGAACACTGTTGTAATTCATAAACCAGATAAAAAAAACATCTCAAAATTAGAGAAAACATGGCATCTCAACATAAGAAACCTTGCATATGGTCACTGTAAACTTAAAACATTGATTACAAATACAAAAGACAGAAAATTAATTTCTAATTTCAAGAGATACAAGAATTATAATCCTTTCTCAAGGAAAATAATCCTAAAAACTTTCATTTTATCTGCTTTCAACTTCGCATGGTTTGAGTTTTCAAAGTTCAAACCTAAAATTGAGATTGTAAACAAATATGAACCCAAAAAAGAGAATATAATTAGTAAAACAGCAACAAAAAAAAGAAAAGCAAAAAAAAGAGAGTCAATTATAACTGAAGTAAAAGGCAAAATTGAGGGGAAAATAAAAAATAAAGTAGGATACAAAGTAAAAGAAACACCTGAAAACAAAAAAAGTCGAAAGACAAATAAACTTTTAATACTTTTACTTGGCAAAAATAAATTCACAAAACACAATATAATTTATAGAATCAGAGAATTTTTCAAGAGCTACTCAGAGGGTCTCAAATTGTGTCAAAGCAATAAATGAGAGAAATTATAAAAGTAAACTTCAGATTA
>CAZZHT010000012.1:3269-16339 GCA_964653825.1 uncultured Methanosarcinales archaeon | reverse complement strand
CTCTGGTAACGCCTATGCCTCTATTCATATCATATCTCATAGAATTGTTGATACTCTCATTATTGAGAGCCCTTAAATTCTTTCTCACACCTTCCTTAAGCGATTCATAGTATCTTATTTTATCATTTAATCTTTTTATAACTGCATCTATCACTTCATTATTATCATTATTGTGGTTATCATAATAATTGTTACCATGATTCTTACCATAATCATTATCATAATCACCATGGTACTTCTGCTTTATTTTCCCTTTTTCATTCTCGATTTCATTAGTTCTAACACCTTTAACATTGTCTCTCTTATTAACGTTAACCTTAGAAAGCCCTTTTATTTTACCTTTTATTTCGTTTTTCCTTAATTGGTGTTCATAATCGCTTATTTTTAAGTTCGTTTCCTCAATAACATCATTGAGATGACCCAAAAATTTCAACATAATGCCCTTAAAATCATTTGGTTTAATATATTTCATCATCCTTTTTATTTCATTTTCACTTAGAATTTCTCTAAAATGATTGTCATCATCAAAGATATTATTCTTTTCTTTGTTTTTGTTTTCCTCTTTATTACTTTTATTATCCTTTCTGCTGCTATTCCACTTAACTCTTAGTTTATTATAAGTGCTTTCATCTTTTTTATAGGATTTATTTTTCTCCAAATTATCTCTTTCAATTTCTTCCAAAGCATAAAAATATGAGTTAACCATTGACAATAATTCATAATATAAAGAAATTAAATTACCTTCATCACTCTCATAATCAATCAATTTTATTAATGTCTTCTTTTGTTCTAATAAATTCTCAATTTTATCATAGGGATTATCGAGAAAAACATACTTCTTGTTGAGCAGCTCTCTTGTCAGTTCTAGATTCTTCTTAGTAACAGTTTCTCCCAAAAACTCGTTCTCAATTTGAATAATCCTCATGAGTTCATCAATTGCATTCAGTTTATATCTAACAGCTTTATTGTATTCTCTGTTATTCTCAACAGGAATATTAAAAACCTTGTTGAGTAATAAGTTTTTTCCATAACTTGTTTTCTCTACTAAATTTTGTATTTCTGCACTGAGTCTTTTTGAAATCTTTTTAGAGTTGTTTCTATGAATAAAATCAAAGAGGTCTGTTCTCTTGTTGTTGTAATTTTTTAACTGCCTTTCCAGAAGTTCTATCCTTTTTTTAGAATAGTTTAAATCATTTGATAATCGCTTCAAGTCAAAATTATAGGTATCCTGTACATAATGTTTTATCACCTTTGTTGGTTCTCCATCCATAACGATTTTACCATTCTCTACAAGAATGATTCTGTCACAAAGTCCCCTTAACAACTCGAGAGAATGGGACACTATGAGTAAGGTCTTACCATTGTTTTTAAGTTCCATAAACTTACTGTAGCTCTTCTTTTGAAATGATTCATCACCTACTGAGAGGATTTCATCAATAAGTAATATATCTGGAGAATCCATCATTGCTGCACTAAACGATAATCTGACACTCATGCCCGCAGAATAGGTCTTTAACTTAGCATCAATGAACTTTCCTATATTTGCAAAATCAGTAACGCTCTGTATTCTTTTATCAACCTCGCTCTTTGTCATTCCTATAATTGAACCATAGAGGTATATGTTTTCTCGTCCACTTAATTCTGGTTGAAATCCCACCCCTAACTCAATAAAAGACCTCATTTTACCATTAATAATCATCTCACCACTCGTTGGGGGGATGATTTTACTGATTATTTTAAGAAGGGTGGTCTTTCCCGATCCATTTTTTCCAATTATGCCAACAGTTTCTCCTTTTCTAATATTAAGGTTGATGTTTTTAAGAGCATAAATTTTATTCTCTTTATCTTTAGATTTAAGATTAATCGAATACTCCTTAGAAATATTTCTCAGCATTATTGCATAGGCACCTTTCTGATTTTTCATTATTTCTTTATCATCAGCCATTTTAAAAGGTTATTAAGCATTTATATAACCCCTATAATTTGAAAGTATCATTATGATTATGATTCTATTAAAGGAACAAAAGAAACTATTTATATATTTCTCATATCAAATCACATTTGGTATGTATTCATATTTACATTAATTCCATGAAATTATCCAAAATTAGCTGAAGATATACTCCACTTTTACTAAGTTATCCAAAAGCTTCAATTTCACACATCAATGTTCTTATTTAAAGCGATAAATTTATAAATGAAATCAGAGTTCATTTATGACATTCTTAGAGTTTTTAAAGCTTTGTTTATCTTTATTCATTGATTTTTTACTTCATCCTGTCTTAGTTTTTTAGTTAATATTGCGTTGATGGTCTAATGGTTATGACTGCGGCCCTCCAAGCCGTAAATCCGGGTTCGAATCCCGGTCAACGCATAGTTCATTCTAATCACAGGGAAGAAAATAGAAAACGTTATCTTTGTGAAAATTTAATCGAATTCTTTTAGAAATATTAAATCTTAAAACTAAAAACTTTAAAACTAAAATAAAAAGAAAATAAAACAAACAGATAATTTAAATTAAAACCTTACATTAATGCTTATGCTTATTTAACATCCTCAATTCCTTCTGTTTTCACTATAAATGTAGCTTCTCCTTCTGGAAGGTTAGGGCTATCTATTAATCTTGCGACCCTTATTCCTTTCTTTCCTTTTCTTAAGTATATCCTGAAGGTGCTTGCATGTGCTACAATGTTTCCTCCAATAGCCTTTGTTGGATCTCCAAAAAACACATCTGGTCTTGACATAACCTGATTAGTTACATACACACAGAGATTATAATGTTCACACAATTTTAAGAGTGTATGCATATGTCTATTTAGCTTCTGCTGTCTTTCAGATAATGTACCTCTTCCAATGAACTCAGCCCTAAATTGTGCAGTTAATGAGTCCACTACGACAAGTACTACCTTCAACTTTTGATCCTTTATTAAGTCCTCTACCTTCTCTGCAAGGAGCATTTGATGATCTGAATTGTATGCTCTTGCAACTTTTATTCTCTTCAAAACTTCATGAGGATCTAAACCAGCTCCTTCTGCTAACTGAATGATTCTTTCAGGTCTGAAAGTATTCTCAGTATCAATATAAACAACATAACTGTCAGGATTTTCTTTTATAGCATTAACAGAAAGAGCATGTGCTAGTTGAGTTTTTCCTGATCCAAACTCGCCAAAACACTCTGTAATTGCGCTTGTTTCAAATCCCCCTCCTAATAGATTATTCAAACTCTTACTTCCAGATGGAATTTTAATTATCTTTTCACGTTTGGCAAGTACTTGTTCCCCACTTTCAAAACCCATATCTAACATATCTCTTGCACTGTTTATTATCCTTCTCGCAATACTTTCTCCAATCTCAGCGGCGTCCATTAACTCACCTGGGCTTGCCACTGCTATGGATAATAAATCTCCGTAACCTGATCCCATAAGCTTATCAGCTGTTGCAGCACCAACTCCTGGGAGGTCTAATATTGATACTTTTGTTTTTTTATTATCATCATTATTTTCTTTTATAGCTTCTCCATCTATTGAATTATCTTCGTTCTTATTCTCTTTAATATCTTCTTTTTTATCCTTTTTTTCTTTAACCATAATAACACCTCTCCTATTGTAACCTCTTATTTATAATAACTAACAACTTTTACTCTTTACTTACAAGTAATCTTTTTATTAATACTTTGCTCTCTTTATCCTATCAAGATTATTAATCAAAAACAAATGTTACGCAAATATGTTGTGAACAGATGTAAACATAACAGATGATAATTATAAAATCACACAAATGGTAGGTATTTCAATTATATATTTAAATATTGTTTAACAAAATTCGAAAAAATCACTACTGAATACTTAATATCATTAAAAATCTCAGCAAGTTAATTCTCTTAGATTTTTAATTAAACTAAAACTTAACCACGTACGTATTGATAATTAAATAATCTAAACAATAAAGAAATCTTTATTACTTATAAATGTCATGTGTGAACCTGTCCAGTGCATTATGATAACTCTGCTTTCAAAATATACTAAAATATAATAGTAATCCCAAAATTAAGTAATTATAAAATTAAAAAAAGTAAAATTTCTTGTTTTTGTAGTGAGTCCTGAGGTATAATGATAAGGTCATATATATTTTATCACTGCTTTATTTATAAAATCTCTTCAGAATCACATTCACTCTTTATTTTTAGGTTTTGTTAATTTTGTTAAAATTCTGTTTCTATTTAATTGTCATGGGGTTATTACTTTTTAGTGACTTAAAACTGTTTTTAATTCATTTATTCTTGTTTTTATTTTATTTCATTGACCTTTTTTATATGATTTCTTGTTTACTTTTTATTTTAAAAAACCAAAAAGTTTAAATATAAGTACATTTTAGTATACTAATATGAACCTTTACTCAAAAACTGTTACTCCTAATGAGAGTAAAAACCATGAAAAATTTTTGTACGATGATAATGCAAGTGATAGTATTACAGATAAAGATAAGTTAACCCTCTATGATAATATGATTACTTTTTCAGTAGGAATTGGTAAAACAGTGAATGAAGCCGATAAAGCTCTTATGAGAATTAAGGAGAAAGAAAATCATTACGGAGCTTATAACATTTCATTTTGGGAACCATCTGAAAATGTTAAATCAGACGATTTTTCAAACCCTGAAAATGCTGCGAACTTCAGCAACTATTTAGGTCTATTTTCGAAAGAAGAATTAAAGAGAGCCCTTGAAGCTTATCTCCTAATTAACTCGTCCCCATCTTCAGATAGTGACTCTGATACTTATTCATACTTCAAAAATTATATTATTGATTCGCTAACTGATTCCAACACTCATCTAAAAAATAGAGTAGGAATGGCATATGATTATATTGCTAATTTTGGTATCAGTGAAAATTTAATTGATGTTGGAAAAGAGGTAATGTCTGAGGAAAAAGCCAATTTCAATATTTCTGATTTAGAAAAATTAGTTGATAAAAACAAGAAATACAATGAAAATTCAATTAATGGAGATAATCATGAGGCCACGGGGGTTTATTCATATTTCTTGTATCTTGACGGAAATGGTTTACATGATTTAAATGAGAAAGAAGGTCATGATTATGTTACTGAGCTATTGAAGGTCGCTGGCAAGTCATTATATTCATCAATTAGAACTCGTTCATCAAGAGATGAACGAGGAAATCATCGTAAAGATAACTTAGAGTTAAGTGATTTGATTATTCCTGCAAATGAACTCAAATCCCCAAAAACAATTGATTCGACCGTACGTAATCTTAAATTAAGCACAACTGCAACAAGAGTTCACGGTAGCGCTGGTGATGAGTATGTAATTGTTCTTTATTCTAAACAAAAATTAAATAGAGGGCAGTTAACTGGTATTGCTGGAAGAATACTTAATAACATTTATATTGCTGAACAAGAGTTTATAACTAAAAAATATCCTGAAAAGATTGACTCACAATATAGCAAGGAATCTGATGAAAGTGATAATCCTTCTATTACTGATTTCCCTTATGGAATGGATATGATTATTAGTGAAAAAGAAGCTATATAAACTATTAAAGTAATATCTTTTGGGTATATATTTCCGCAAGAATCCTATGATATGGTAAGATATTAATTAATCTATATTTTTAACCGATTAATAGTCGCTTTCTCTTATTTTAATATCTATGGAATGGTACGTTTTCTTTATCTTATCAACTAAACTCTGTATTTGGAAAATGGTTGGTGGTTCAATACTTTCAAAGAACTTATCATTAATCATACTACCATCAAATAAAACCTTCTTTGAAAAGGGAATAATATTCCATCTTACTCTTAAATTATAAACATATCTTGCAATCTTAATTAGCTTTGTGAAGTCATCGTTGAGTGTTGGAACTATAGGTGTAACAATCTCCAGATCTGTTGTTGTATTATTTTTTGAGATATATTCCAATGAGCTTTTAACACTCGAGATAATGTCTTTTGTTTTGATAAAAAAGTTGTTTACTCTGGTGTACTCCTTGAACAATTTATCTTCAAAAGGTTCAACAAGAGTTACTAAGAATTTATCTATGAGCTGTTTATCAACTAACTCTTTTATAACTTCGTATTTCGAGCCATTTGTAAAAAGGATAGTACTTAAATCAAGGGATCTGGAAAACTCTATAAGATCAATAAGGGCTAATCTTTGTAATGTCGGTTCACCGCCTGTAAATAAAATTTGATCAGCATTGGGAGAAATTCTCTTAATATCGTTCTTAACTTCCCTAAGCGGTATCAATTTTTTTTCATTGAAGCTCAAGAAGTCCTTTGCGTAGCAGAATGGGCATGAGAAATTACATCCATAGAAGCGAACACTGATTGTTGGGATTCCATCGAGAATAGGAACTTCATCAATAATACTTGCTGATTCAACATATCCTTCCATATTTACAAGTGAATACAATTTCATTTATCTTTTTTTCGAAATCGTTGATTTCCTTTAATCCTTACTTATATCAGCTGGTAATCGAAAGTAATCTTATCTTTCCCAAGAACTTTTCTTATAAAGAAAGGTTCACAAAAGAAAGTTTTCTCTTGAGTTCTTTTATTACTTTTACTCTCATTTGTTAGTTTCTGCACTCTTGTCATGTGGCTTTCTTGAAAAGAAAGGCTCTTTTGGCACAGCAGAGGAACCTACAGCAGAATGAAGTGAAATCATATTTAATAAAATGTCTTATCTTTCCCAAGGCTTTCTCGGAGAGAAAGGCTTCGAATGGCACAGCAAAGAAACCAACAAAAGAAATTAATTGTATCAACTGCAAACAACTGTAATCTTCTTTCCCAAGGCTTTCTCGGAGAGAAAGGCTTGCGGGAGACGGGTTTCGAACCCGCGCAGGCACTAAGCCACTAGGTCCTAAGCCTAGCCCGTTTGACCACTCCGGCACCCCCGCTTAATATATAACATCAGAGATTCAGAGCTTAAGGAACCTTCGATCCCTATCCTCTGGTTTCATAAGCAATACAACTCTTGATTCCTTCTTTTCATCTTCAATCTCGTAATCACTGAGATCCGCGATCTTTTGAGCAAATTCCCTGACTTCCTCATGGTAAGGCATATTCGATAAACTCATTCTCTGTCGAGATGAACCAACAAACATATATGCTTTAAGTTCTACAAAAAGAGGATTTGCTTTTTCTATTAATTTAACATAGTTCTCAGGTTCTACCATGTTATACCCTTTAATTAACGTTAACCTCAAAACTGTTCTTGTTTTGTCTCTTATTTCGCTCAGGACTTCAAGGGTTTCATTAAGTCTCTCCCATGCATCTTTAAGAGCAGATCTATCAATCTTAAGGAATAGTTCTTTATTTGGAGCATCCAACGAAACATAAAGCTGAGTTGGAGGTGTCATTGCTCTAATAACCTCTGGACGAAGTCCATTAGATACAACAAAGCTGGTTTTACCCTTTTTCTTCAATAATTCTACAAATTCTGATAAATAAGGGTACATAGTGGGTTCTCCTGTCAATGAAATCGCAAAATGCATTGGATCTTGAGCTTCTTGAAATTTCTTCATATTGACCTTTGGATTGCCTTTGAACCCGCTGAGTTGTCTTTTTTGTTCTTCAATTAACTTATCGTAAATTTCCTCGGGCTTATCTGCATCCGATTTAGGCATCTCAAGAAAATTTCTCGTGGTCTCTAATGTTCGCCAACAGAAAATACACGAATTTTGACAATAATCTACTGTTGTTGACATCTGACAGCATCTGTGTGAATTGATACCATAGAATTTTTGTTTATAGCAGAAATCTTCATCTTTCAGTGACTTCTTAGTCCAGGTACAGATCTTAACTGCACTGTTCTTTCCAACTAATCCATACTGCTGTTTTTTCAACCTACTCTCATAATCTTTATTCATAAAGAACCTGGATTTGATAACATAAATAAAAAGCTTTTGGTTTAATCAATCGTTTCAATACTCTCTTGTTTGGCTTTATTCTGTCTTGTTTTCAAAAAAAGAAAAATTATAATCTTTTACACTATTTGAGCTAATTTGCTACTCTTGTTGGCCTTTTTACTTTTGCTCATAATTCTTTTTTTATATTTTATAACCTCTTCAATCCAATTTAAATTCTCGAATGTTTTATATCTTAATTGAAACTCATCCCAATCCATATACTCTTTATTTTTCCTAAAACCAAACATAGTATCCACCTCCTTATAGTTTTATTTCATAAATCTATTATTGGCCTTTTTCACTTAGCCATCGCTTTCATTCTTTTACTTACTAAGAAATCCAACTCGCTCTCATTAAGGTTAGGATATGTTTTTAGTATCTCTTCATATGTCCTTTTCAGGTTATAGTAATTACCAACAGCAATTAAGTTAATCTTCATTTTATTTCACCTCTTTTAATTTTCATATTTTCCATTATCTTACAACTATTGACTCATTGAAATTGAAATGCTCTTAATCTGTTCAAAAAATAGATTTTCTATGAACCTATGGTAACCCATTTCCTTATCCTCTTTTGATTCAAAGGTATTTGAATTACGATTCATTGTTTTATATCTCTCAATTTCACAGGACACAATATCATTCATATATATCACCTCTAGAATAACCTACGTGCTTTAACTTTATATACTTGGCTTGTGGGCCTGTCCAGTGTGTCCATTGGTTTATTATTGGTTACTAGAAAGATAATCTGATTCCTCAACGACAATATATAACATAAATACATAAAAGAAATTTTATTTATTGAATGCTTTTTAATATATAAATGAAAATACTAACAAATAATAATATTTCTTAATTTGCTTATTTTTAGCATATCTTTAAGATTTTTTTTTCATTTTTTACAAAATCATTTATTAACTCCTTTGATTCACTGGAATACTTCCCTGTCGTCTCAAGAGCTCTATTACAATCATTGTACTTTTTATTCATCTTTGTAATCATCATTAGCACATTCTTTTTCTGTCTCATAGGAAACTCATTTCAATCCAGAAAATCTTGTAGACATCATCCGATTCCTTGTATTTATCAATATAAAACATATATTCAAGACCAGAAATTAAATTATGATGTTCTTTTCTGTATCTCAGACCCTTTCTAAACTCATCTTTAAAACCTTTCAAATTAAAGGGATCTTTTTTGGGGCTTTCCGAGAAATTCTCATAGGCTAATGCATTTGTGAGAATTTTATTTCCTTATTGATAAGATAATAACTCCCTTCTTTAGGAGTATATATTTTGTTATGTTTACTATATTCTTTCTCATAAAAAAATCTATCATTAGAAAATCTACCATACTTTTCTAAACTATATTTGTTGATTAATTGTTTATTTTCAAAATAATAACCAAACAATTGGATAATTTTATTCAGATTTCTTAAATCAATGCTGTTTTCCTTTGTTTCATTATCAATGATTTTAATATTCTTCAAAGTTAATGTCTTTCAAAACACCAACGAAGAACATGATAACTTAATAAGAAATATTAACAAAAATAAAAAAACTAAAAATCATTCACTTTACAACTCTACAGGGTTTAACTTACTCGCTCTTTTCAAGTGTGATATCGATTGTAGAAACTCTAACATCTCTTCCTTCTTTATTTTTAAACTCTTCTGAGTCAATCTTGATATCCTTAATTTTTACTTGTCCCTCTAAGAATCTTTTTGTAGCTACCTCTACAATATCCACTGCTCTTGATATAAACTTTCCTCTTGCTTTAACGTTGACCTCTTTTGCATCTTTTGTTGTAAACTGCATTACAACAGCAGTTACATAGTTCATAAATGGTTTATTTCCAACAAATACTGAGTTATCTCCTGCCATTTTTGTACCTCCTTTTTAACTTACTTTTACTAACAAATCAATTAATCCAATAAAATCAAAATGATATTACTTGTTATTTTACTCTGCATTCTTCTCCATTAATCTAGTAATATAACCTGCTAAAATATTTCTAATCTTTTTCGACTTAAATTCAGCAATACTTGAAAGTATCTTTTTATTATCATCAAAAGTCTTACCAAACTGATCTTGATACAATGCGAGAATATCAAATGCCTTGGCTTTAATTTTTACTGTTTTAATCCTTCCCATCTTTAATTTCCTCTTAATTTTTATAACACAGCAGTGTGATTTGTTTTAATTTAAAAAGCTTTCTAAACCCATTTAAAAATTTCATTGTTTATAGTACAAATTCATAAGATTTATACAAAATAAAATAAAACAAAAAAACACAATCTTTATTTATAAGTTATATCTGCTACTCTCATTGTTTTATTATCTTAAAGAATATTTGTTTTAATTTGATTTTCATTACAGATTCCTATCCCTATTTGATTGTAGTTTTAAGTGTAATTTATATTGCCTCATTATTCAATTTTTGGTCATATTTATATCACAGTATTTATTAGTGTTTATATCACAGCATTTCTTATAGTCATTGTTATCGTTGTGGTTATGCCTGAGTAATCTCAAACTAATAGATTTCAATAGGGACACCTATTAATGTTATAAAAGTATAATTGATATTCATAAGATTTATATAATCATAATTGCTCCATCATAATCACCCCGTTATATGGCTTTTGTTAATTTTTATCAATTAATTTTATCAATTAGATTTTTAATCAAATCTTTATTAGTTTATTAAAACAACTTTTATGTATTTTGATGTAATAATATTACTAATGAAGTTGTTACGGAGTAATACATGATGTCAGGATACCAATGACATTCATGACACCAAATAGCATATATAGGCACATATAATATATGTAACCTCTGTTGTAACATCTATGATACTCTTATCATGCTTTAATTTTAAGAATATCTACGTAATATCCTGAATAGGATTAACATACTTTTGACAATTCGATTTTGACAATTAAAAATAAAATAGAGGTGATTATATGGAAAGAAAAATAATTTCGTTGAGTGTAGATAAGGACATCTATAATCAATATAGGGAGTATTGTCGATCAAAGGGACTTATTCTCTCAAGACAAGTTGAAATTTTCATGAAAAAAGAACTTGAAAAAATAAAAGGTTAAGATCCTCTAATGACCTTTACTCATTTTTTCTTTTTTCCTTTTTATATTTTTTTAGATATTGTTTCATTTTTCTTACGTCTTACTTTTATATTTCTTATGTTATCCCAATTCTTTGTTTTATTTATAAATATGAAACCGAAAAAGATATAACAAAATACCCCTTTTCTCAAAACCATGAGAGTTGCAATAATTTATTTACCCTACCATGCCGTTGAAAATCAACCGAATATCAAATCTGTTGCAAAGAACTATGGTGTTTTTCCTCCGTTAACCCTGCTTCAAGTTGCTTCTGTTGTTATGAAATACAATCACAGGGTTTTATTCATTGATGCCATTGCTGAACAGTTGTCATTTAATGATATCATAGAAAAACTAAAAAAATTCAATCCTGATTTGGTTATGTATACAATAACCACCTATCTATTTCACCAAACTAGAAAGTGGATAAAAGCAATAAAAGAGAAAATAAATGTACCCACGGTTGTTGGAGGAGCTCATCTTTTCCTTTATCCAAAGGAGACCCTACATTATCCAGAAATTGATTTTGGTTTAATTGGAGAAGCTGAGCTTACCATAAAAGAATTCTTAGAAGCCATCGGAAATAGTCTTATCTCTGAGAAAAACCAAAAAAATAATAAAAGAAGATTAAACCTGGATAAGATAAACAGTAAACTCCTAAAAATTCAAGGGATATGTTTTAGATATAAAGGAAAGATTATCGTTAATTATCCAAAAGAAAAACTAAAAAACCTGGATACTGCTCCTTATCCTGCACGTTTCTTAATTGATAACACTAAATATTACTCAATAATCAGCCAAAAGAGAAACTACAGTTCTATAATAACAATGCGCGGTTGTCCATACCATTGCATCTTTTGTGAGCAAAAATCAAAATATTCAAGAATGAGGTCTCCTGAGAATGTCGTTGATGAAATCATAAGCAGTTACTATAATTATGGTATAAGAGAATTTGAGTTCTTTGATCCGACCTTTACCCTAAACAAAAACCGAACAATAGAAATATGTAAAGGTATTGTAAACTCCAAAATAAAAATCATATACTCAATAAGAACAAGAGCTGATCTCATTGATGATGAGATTGCGGAATGGTTGAAAAAGAGTGGATGCATTAGAGTTTACTTAGGAATTGAGTCATCAAATCAGAAGATACTTGATTTTATAAGAAAGGACATAACTCCTAAAAGAATAAAAAGAACAGTTAACATCTTACGTAAACATAAGATAAAAGTATTTGGTTATTTTATGTTTGGTTTACCATTTGACACTCCCAAAACAATAAAAAACACGATAAACTTTGCGAAATCCCTTAAATTGGATTTTGTTCAATTCTCTGAGCTGAGTATACTACCAAATACCGAGTTGTATGATGATTATCTTAGAAAAGTGATAAATTATGATTATTGGCGAGAATTTATTCTTGATGAATCTAAGAGAACTATACTCCCAAAATACAAGTGTAAATTAACAAGTCAGGAAATAGAGAGAATCATAAGGAAGGCTTATCTCAATTATTACCTGGATCCTCGGAATTTAATAAGAAGTTTGATTGCCATAAGGTCACTTGAACAACTCAAAAAGTACTCAAAAGCCGTACTCTCAATGATTTTCACCCCTCCAGATAAACACTGATATCTATTAATACTACATTACTGTCCTACTTCCTACTGCCCTACTGATAAACTGTTGTAGTGTTCTACTGTTTTACCACTACTACTTTAATACCATTTTGTTACTATTTTACCACTATTTTATAATCCCTTTATCACCATTTTGTTACTCTTTTGTCACTATTACCTACTTTGCTTATTATTATTATCTTTGTTTACTGTAATCCTTTTACTTATTATCCTTAACTCATCTAATTATTTTTGGTTCGTTTTATTTTTGGTTATGTTTGTTTATTTACTATTGCACTTATTTATCTTACATCTATCTACAATTATGTTTATTTGTTATTACATCTGTTTAGCGTCACATTTACTTGTTATTACGTTTATTTATCATTACATTT
>CAZZHT010000012.1:0-3169 GCA_964653825.1 uncultured Methanosarcinales archaeon | reverse complement strand
ATAATGAGGCCAAAATATGCCTAAATTAAGAGTATTTATCTTACGATATATATCCTCTTACTCTGAGCTATTAATCACCTAAAAATCAACAAACTTCATGATGCCTAACTGAATGTCTTTAAGTTATCATCTTATGATCATCTTTTTTACTGATTATGTTTATCACTAATCATGTTTAACCTTTAGCTCATCTCATTTAACTCATTGTTTTAATCAACTTCATGAGAATTATTAAAAAAGATTATTAAAAAATTATATGCGAGTGAATAAAAATGGTCACACTTGATGAAAAGGATTTAAAAATCCTTGCCATATTAAAGAACAACAGTAAATTAACTACGAATAAGATTTCTAAGAGTTTAATGATGCCCATTACAACTGTTCACAATCGTATAAAGAAACTAGAAAAAAATGGAATCATAAAGAGATATACCATAGATATCAATTATAAACTCATAGGTCAGCCCATTGTAGCATATGTATTTGTTAAGATAAACTACAATGAGATAAACACCAATCCCTCAAACAGACATAGCAAAACCATTACTCATGATGAGTTAATTAAAAAAATAAAGAGCATCAATAACATCTGCTCTGTAGAACTTGTAACTGGAGATTACGATCTCATTATTAAACTAAGGGTCAAGGATTTAGATGAATTGAGTGCTATTATAACAGATAAACTCAGAGTTATTGAAGGTATTGAAAGAACTGATACGACTATTGTCTTGTCAGAACTCAAATAATCCTGATATTGTTACTCTTGCCACTTTTACTCTTAATCTAATTGCTGAGTTAGAATGAAATCCACTTGATTTCATGCTTTTTTGTTACTTAGCAATTCTTTTGACTATTTGAGATGTAAGAACTCCAATTCTCTTAGAGGGTATATCAACTTAACTCCGATATCCTTAAGGTAAATAACATTGTTGTTGTCAGCTCTCATCTTATTAATAAAACCAAAATTGCCCTTTACTATCTTTTTGATATTCTTTACATTATCAAAATAAATAATAGTACCGTCATTTAAAACAAACAAACTACTATTCGCACTGAAAAACGGCTCATAAACCTCTTTATTAATAATTAAGCTTTCTCTCACTCTTCTTGAATTTAGATTCACAAAATACATGATAGGAACATTCTTATTGAAATTGTTTTTTACAACTGTAATTAATTTTATGATACTCTCATTATTTTTACCAATGTTAAAGATACTTCCGTTTATTACAGGGTACTTTAAATCAACACTCATATTATTATTTATTACAACAAGTTTTGAATCAATGTAATTAGTTTGCTTATTTGAACTCTTGCCTTTAATAGATACTATATAACAGCACTTACTTAAACCTACTATGCTTTTGTTTGCTCCTAAACTAACATTTTTCAAAACAACTAAATTAATACTTTTATTTGAAGAAATAGAATAAATCTCTGTGAAATTATTTTTCTCATTGAAGGTTGCGAAAACATTATCTATCTTACTTACCCCAACCATCTTGTGCTTATCAATGTTAATATCACCATTCTTAAACTCACCGCCATCCTTACTTAAAATTCTCATCTTGTTACAGTTACTTTTGTGATTCAAATCATCATCTTTTATTGAACTATATGTCACTAAGAAAAAGTCCTTTGTTGAATAAATACCACAAACCCTATCGAAACTTCCAATGTCCCTAAAACTATTGCTCAAATTTATTTCATTTAGATTAACGTATCCTAAACTAATTGGTTTCTCAGCGCTTGAACCCCCTTGATAGGTGTATAGCACATTATTTTTAATTATATCAAAATTGTTAGTAATATAAAATGATGGTGAATAGATTGTTCTAATATTTGAATTTGGGCTAAATGAATCAAACTCAAAATTATTTGCAATTCCGACATTTATAATTGAACATAAAAAAATAATAAGTGCGAGATTTGAGAACATAATCACTGATCTAACTTTTGAAAATCTCTTAGGAACCAAGGAATTAAAAAAGGCGAAAAACAAGAACACTGCAAGTGTAAATGAGAACAGAATCCAAAAAGAGATAAAGGTATTTGTAATCAGTGCGTTAATAGCCATCCTATATTTTGTTGGTTGTTCTATGTTTACTAAATAGTCGTTAAATAACATCAACATTAAAAATAAAAAATTATTCACTGATGTAAAAATAAGAAATTTATCCACTATCTTTAATGTAAAAAATGTTTTCTTGGTATCAAAATGATACATGAAAATTCTATAAATAATAATTATCAAAAATGAAAACAGAGTTACCACAAAGAAAGCAGCCCATACATTAACGTAGTTCATAAACCATCCAGCATCGTATCTGCTGAATAGGGTATTTTCAGTACCTCCGACCATCGCATAGAATTTAATCATAAAGATAAACAAGTATGAATAAAGAAAAAACTTGAAACTAAACAAATTCTCTCTCCTCTTTGGAATTGCATCAAAGTTCTTATCATTTTGTTTAGCTTCTTTTGAATCTAAACTCAGATTATTGTTACTCTCATCGTTGTGGATTAAATTAAGAAAGCTATAATCCTCATCTTCGTTCGTTTTATCTTCACTGACATTTGGTTCTATGACACTACTGTACCCATCCCCTATTTGTTTTGGATTATTATTGCTATTATCTTTAATCATAATTATTTCCTCTTCTATGAGATAATCTTTTAATCTTTAGCTTGAACTTGATGAATTTAAAATAACTTAACCCTATCGTTCTCAAATAAGCTTTCATCAACTTTATAGATATTAAATTCTAATAGTTCTACATTATTTATATCTGTATATAATCCATATGTCAACTATCATAATTATTTACTTTAACACTATTTACTTAGCTAATACGATTATTCATATACCACTTACTTTAATGTTATTTATAAAAATTGCTATTAATTAAAAAGTAATTAAAAAATCTTCTAAACATAATTCAGAAACTTAAAACAAAAAATTATATAAACAAAAGAATACATAGATAAACTATATCAATAAATTAGTTATATAACTCAATTATGAAACTTAACTTCAGAATGATTAGTTTTAAAATAGATTTTTTATAAGATTTTTATAGGATAGGCCTTTTGAAATCATCTTTATTTAATTAATAAAACTTTAATAATAAAAGGAAGAACTAATAACGAAAGACAATTAAGAAAAGAA
>CAZZHT010000011.1:6117-16696 GCA_964653825.1 uncultured Methanosarcinales archaeon | reverse complement strand
AAAATAATATAATTAGCATAATAACATAATTAAGTGATAATGTAATGGAACATACGACAAAATAATATAATAAGACCATACTCTTAAAGCTACAAGAAAAAAGAAAAAGGAATACATTAAAAACTTATCGTTTTAAAAAATAAAGAGCTGTAAGAAAAGCGACAAACAAAATAAAATAAAAAGAAGAAAACACAAACCAACTATAAAAAAGCAACAATAACAGAAAAAATAAACAAAAAGAATCAATAAAAACGAATTAAAACAAACAAAAAAAATCAAATAATTAAAAAGAATGAGATTCAAATATAATTAAATCACAAATCATGGTAAAACAACCTATTAATCAATTCAACATATGTTGCATCACTCCAGGTCTGATCCAAAGCACCCCTTGCACTGAAAACATTTGCATCGCTTATCTCTGAGGCATGTCCTAAAGCACCATTCAAGAGTATATCCTTTGTACTGGCACTAACAATCTTTGTAATATAATCTAAGTATCTTGTTCGGTCTAAGTCAACCATATCCATTGCAGCAATATTATTGATGAAAAACCACGAATCGCCACGATGATAACTCTTTGCATCCTCACCAGTAGAATAAGGAGTAAAGAGAGGATTCTCCTTATCAATTGAGCTTAAACCACCCCAATCGAGCCATAATCTATTAAGAACAAAATCAAAGCACTTTACCCATTCGTGATAGCTAAGAAGTGAAGGGTAGAAGTAATATGCCAAAAATACATTTGGTCTAACAATCTTTGAATTAAGATTATCAACCAAATAAATACCATTCCAGAACCTATCTCTAACAACAGATTTGAGCTTTGATTCAAAAAGTGAGTATATCTCCTTATTTGTCAATTTATACAATAAATGATACACATAGAGCATCATTGCATTGATTTCAAGACTATATCCCTCTCTTGTATCACCCGCGTATTCAGAATCCATCCAAGTCGTTCCTGCTTTTGAAAGAATCAAACTACCCTCTGAATAATACTTAGTAATCACATCCACTGACTGTTCTAAGGCCTCTAATACAATCTTATAGAATCCCTTTGAGAACACATACCTATCAAAATTATATTTCTTTGAAAACTTCAAAAGATTCTCAAACGACTTTGCTGCATAAAAGAAAGCATCGATACTCATCTTTGAATCAGATGAACCAAATTGAGAATTAACTGCGCCCTTAATTTTCGTTTCATTAAAAATCTTGAGAATAATCCTCTTAATAACATTGACTCTATCTGCAAGCATCAGAGAAGTAAGAGACAGTGCTTCATCTCTGGTCCATTCATCAAAAAACCAAGGAAGGCCTGCTTCAACAAAATCATCTTGAGTCAAAGAATTCAAAGAATTCAATGCAGAGCAATATGCAAAATCGACAGTTTTCTCAGGAGCTCTTCTAAAATGTAACTCATTTCCAACCTCTCTAACATAACTCTTATCGAACCCCTTCATAATCTTCAAGGCCTTTTTAATAACAGCACTCTTATTAAATCCAACACTAAAAACCAGCTTTTTGGCATAAAACTCAAACGGAACATAGACATATCTCTCAAATGGAGAGCTGTTTCTTTCCCTATCAAAATCATAATCCTTCTTAACCCACTCATTAACATCCCTAACGAGTCCATCAAAAGCTACAGCCACATAGACCTTAAACTCTGTAATATTTGGGAGATTATCCTCTCTCTCATCTGTCTTCTTACTAAAGGTAACAACAGCAACCTTATTCTTCAAAACCTCAACATCATAAATTCGACCCCAAACCCTGTGATCAAAAATACCCTTAACATCAAACTGCGGCCTCAACCTCCTCAGCATATTCACCTCATAACATAAACTATCTGTCCCTGAGGGAATAAAATATCTCTCATTAACAAAATCATCAAAGATATTAACAGTTTTATTATTTAAAATCACAGTATCTGGCATCCTCTTTGGTTTATCAATGACCTCTATATTATCAATAATCTTAAAAACCTTTCTCTTAAGATTACCAATTGCTAAATCATGATACTTTATGCTATTATTATTTGGTTCATACCTCCAAAAGAAACCAAAATACTTACTATTTTTCGTAAAGTGATTAATAAAAAAGCTATGATTATTTATTAAAAAGGAATTATTTTCAACACTCGCCTCATCAAACACCAGATCCTCATCCATAATTGAGTATATTAGTTTTGTCATAAAATCACCCCCAACGGCAAACACTCACAAAAGCAAAAATAACAAAAGTAATAAAAACAAAATGATAAAAAATATAAAATAATAAAATGTAATAAAAAGCAATAAAATCAAAAAATGATGCATACACCAAAGCAGCATAACATAAAAAACTAATAAAAAACTAATAAGGTATTAAATATTCTCTTTTTCACCCCTATAAAAACTCGCAGCATCCTCAGGAGAGATAACATTAATATAGGTTCCATTCAATTCTACTCCACCAAACGTAGACAATCTAGGACAAATTTCCAAATGGAAGTGAAAATCATTATCCTTCCCTGAATTATGAAGATACCAATTAAAAGACGCATTAAGTTCCTTTAATTTAGCTAAAATAGGTTTAAGCACACCACCAAGTTCATCAAAGAGTGACTTATCAAGCTCAGTAATGGTTCTAACATGCTGCTTTGGAAAGACCCAAACCTCAAAAGGACATCGGGATGCATAAGGTGTAAAAGCAACAAAATGCTCTGTTTCCATCACACGCCTCAAAGAACTCTTCTCAACATTAATAATCTCACAAAAAGGACACTTACTGCTCTTACTTTTAAAATCATCAAAAGCCCTCCATTCTTCTCTTATTCTCTTTGGAACAATACTGAATGAAATAACCTGACTATGAGTATGAACTAAAGAGGTTCCTGCTTTAGGGCCATTATTCTTAAAGGCAAGCACATACCTAGTTTCAGGGGTTTTATTCAACTCATCAATAATTCTCGAATATGCATCAAAGATTAGACCAATTCTATGCTCATCGAAATCCCATACCTTCTCGTTATGTCTTGGAGTTTCTATCAGAACCAAATGACTTCCAAAAGAATCGGCAAACGTAAAGAAAGAGTTATCCGTTTTTGGAAAAGGTCCATTAATTCTGCTAGAATCAACAGCAGGAAACTTATTATCAACCCACTTTAACAGCCAAGGATAATCGGGATAATGCTCATCATCTTCGATTCTCCCATGCTCCGAAGTTGTCAAGCTCTCATTACCAAAACAAAAAGGGCAGTTCTCATCATAAGGAGGCAAGGGTTTAGTATCAACCTCAGTAACAAAGTCAGAGGGTCTCTTATGTCTATTCTCAGCAATAATCACATAATAATTCAAAAGATAATCCTTCCTTGTTTCCATAGTAACCACCAAACAACAGCAATAATACAATTATACAATTTAATTTATACAATCAACTCATATGATTGACCTATACAATTAACTAATATAATCAACTAAGACAGCTAACCACTACAATTAACGCCCAACTAACAAAAATGGTAATAGCATTAAAATAAAATGCCAGACACGATAAATAAAACGAAGATAACAAAAACAAAAGTAAACAACAAATCATAAATACAAAATAACATAATCACTTCTGAAGTAACTATTTCTGAAGTGCCAAATCATATGCTAAAATATACTTATTAAACAAAATTTTCCAATCAGCAGAGTTTGCCATTGTCTTTGCATCAATCTTAAGTTTAATCCTATCACTTCTCTTTAAAACACTAACATGATACAGATACTTAACAAGAGCATCAACCTTTTCCTCATGAGATTTACCCATAAAATCAGCCACAAAAATACCTCTATATTTTTTATCCCTGACCTTTGAATTGATAAATCTTCCAAAACCGCTCATATCAGTGGTTATTGAAGGAACACCCAATGCCGCAGCTTCAAGAGGAGTATAACCCCATGGTTCGTATCTTGAAGGGAAGACACCCAAATGGGACCCCAAAATACACTCTCGATATGAAAGGTCTAAAACTCCATCAGCACCATTAAGATAAACAGGATAAAAAATAACCTTCACCTTACTATCAGGACCGTTATCCAAACCATGCTCAGTAAAAGATTTCAAAATAGGATCATTTGATTCATTAACTAAATCATGAGTAATTACAGGAGGGATACCTTCGCTCTTCAAATTAAGAACCCTTCGCTTTAACTCTAAACTTATCTCAGGATCAATCAGATTTTTTTCATTGAGTTTTTTAGACGTGAGAAGAATATACCTTATATTAAACATAATTTGGGATTGATTATCATCCAATAACTCCTTATAATCATCAAAATAAGTTTTATTCTTAACAACAATACTCTTAATACCCTTAGTAGCAGAAGGAATCCAAAAAAAGGCAGTGATTGTTCTATTAATCTTTTCTTTTTTCAATAAATCGTTCAGTTTAGCAAGAGCCTCAATAAACACATCAATTCCCTTACTTATAAACTCGTACCTAGCTGCAATAAAGAAAATAAGGTTATGCTTAACATCAAGATTATAATAAGGTAAGAAATGATACAACAAGAAATCCCTTATCTTAGTCCTATAAAGAATATGTTTGATTGAAACCTGTTCATATGAAGGATACTTATCCATATCCAATCCATTTTCAGTAACAATATCTGGTTTCTTACCCAAGAGTTTCTCTGCCTCATATGCAGTGATCTCACTGACTGTTGCAAATACTGTGGCATTGTGAGCACATGCAACTTCTGTAAGATGCTTTGCCTGGATACCATAATGATATGCCTCCTTAATAGGATTAATATTTTCAATTTCATTGTAGAGATGCCTTCCGTTACCAGAAATAGTTCTACCCAACATTGTTGCATGAGTCGTAAACACCGTTTTAACCCTTGAATTAACTGATTTCAGATACAACAACCCCCCTCCTGCGAGCCACTCATGAAAATGAGCGACAACATTGAAAGAGTTCTCTAATCCCTTTGACTTACGCGATTCATATAGCCTTCTCTCAATTTCATCAATCAACAAACCAACAGAATAAGCCCACAATAATGGTTCATCATAATCGTGAAATGCTGTTCCAAGAGAGTCAATCTTATACAGCTCCCAGAATCTCGCTTTAACTTCATTAGCATGACTTGAACTGAAAGCACTTGAATCAAGAAGAATAACATTCGGCTCTCCCTCAATAAGCCAACTACCATAATGACAGATAATTCCCTTTGTTTTTAAAACATCAAAGATACCCTCATACTCCTTAGGCGGAACCTTCTGAATAAAACCCTCCTTTAAAGCATGTTGAAAAAAGGGACCAACCATTAAAAAATTAGAAGAACCAAATCTATCTACCATTAACCTTGCCTTTGATTTAATAACAGTATAAATACCACCTACCTTATTACAAACTTCCCACGAAACTTCAAACAGCAAATCAGGTTTTTTCAAGCTAATCCCCCTTTCTCCATTAATGATTTGAGCATTAATCTTCCCATTACCAATCCTAACCTTTTCATTATTAGCCATCTCATTATAGTGATTCCTTTTATCATTCTTACTCTTGCTACTTTTTTTATTTTCTATCCCCTTTTGATTCAATTGCTTAATTTTGTTCGAATTGTATTCCATAAGGATCATCGAAAATACACTCAAATCATACTTTTTATATTTTGTATTTCATACATTAATTTATACACCATACATCAACAATAACATCAACAATAACTTCATTTAAAAAAACCATTACTCTTACTTTTTACTACTCTTACTACCCTTTTTAACAGCCCTTTTGGGCTTTAATCTTGAAACCATCTCTCTAAGTATAACAACTTGAACACTCTTTGGATCTCTCACAGACAAAATTCTATCAGCGAGATCATCCTCACCAAAAACAAACTTAATCCAACTATAAAGATCATTTTTGTAATCGTTAACATGATATGAAAAAACATCATCTGGTATTGAATCCAGAATATCTACCAACTCACTAATACTACTGGCAAAGGTTCCATTCTTAAAATAGAAAAACTTATCAGGTGTTACCTCTACAAACAGATTCATTTTACGACCCTTACTCCTTTTTGATTTCTTTGTATTTTTACCCTGACCCCTCTTAATCTGTTTTTTATTACCTTGACTTATTTGACTCTGGTTCTTCTTATTAACACCCATATTCTCACCCTTTATTAACCTTTGAGAACTTGATTTATTAGCAACACTTATTTCACTCAATTTTACTTGAGAACCTCCTGACTTAACATGAGATTTATTCATCTCATAAGATTCATTAACCACCTTACACCCCCTAAAAAACAAAGATAGACAGCAACCATAAAATACCAATAAAAATTTCCAATACAAAAACAAACGTTAAACATAACATTAAAACTTAAACATTAAAACTGAAATACCTTTAAAACACTCTTTAAAAACTAAGGTAATCAAAAATAACCAAAAATTAATCTAAAAAAAATAATTTAAACAGCATCAACATGCTCGCTTATTCTATGGGTTCCAATAACCCTGCCGATATGATGTGGACCTCTCTCAATGTGTTCACTATTGCTCTTGGATTTTTTCCCAATAAGAATCCTACGAACTGATTTCTTATTTCTTAATCTCATAACTAAATCCTGAAATACATTCATAAAGTAAATATAGGCATCATATGGAGAATCATATGGATTAAAGTACTTATGAACATCTCCATCATTAAAGTACTTTGTACACATATAGTAAAAATGGTCAGAAGTCTGTAATTTCCTCCATGCATCAATGAGCTTCTTATCCCCAGATGCCATAATCTCTTTCTCGATAGAATATATTTTTGACAGTGCATCCTTTTGCATATCATTACCCAACCATGCACTAAGATCCCTTTCAATATCAGCCCATGAAATTGCAAATGGCACATCAAGATTTCCCATCACAGGATATGCATCAACAACCTCAGAAGGAGTTTTAAAATCATTACCCGAATTCAAAACAGATTTCGGAAAAGCATCGAGGAAATCGAAAATACCTGTATCACTCCATTGGTGTTCACCGAAGGTCTCATAATCCATAAAGAGATTAACAGAATAACCATTACCATTAACACTATTAACCCAATTAACATACTTATCTACAGTAAGTGGCCACTCTTTCCATCCTTTATTAGAGAATCTAAAAGCAATATCATCAGACAAACGATAATTCTTAAGTAGCACCTTTATATTAGAATTACTAACTGGATTATAGATAAAATTTGGTGATCTCCAACCCAATATGAAATCAGCCCCCTCTGCTAAGATTCCCTTATAACCCATTTTAGCAACAAAATCAGCTAAATCATTATTATAAATCAGTTCAGTATTTCTAAAAACCGTTGGTTCAACACCAAAAAGCTCCTTTATTTTACTTTTATGTAACTCAACCTGTCTTTTAAACTCATCTTTTGAGTAAAGAAAGGATAAGGAATGATAGTAGGTCTCACTAAGAATCTCCACATTGCCAGTAGCAACTAATTCCTTAAAACTATCAAGAAGTTCTGGCATATATCTCTCCATCTGTTCAAGAAAAACACCAGAAAAACTAAAAGCGAACTTAAAATCCGGATGTTGTTTGATAAGCTTTAACAGATGATTATTTGCAGGCAAATAGCACTTCGATGCAACCTTCTTCAGAACCCTTACATTCTCAACAGTATCGAAATAATCTCTACTTTTTCCAATATCAAAAACCTGATAATGTCTGAGACGAAAGGGCTGGTGAACCTGAAAATACATACATACGCTTACCATTTTTAATCACAAAACTTAAGATAATAATGATTAATTTATATCTTTCGAATTTAATATCTTTCAATATCATTTCTATTTTCATCAAAAACATAAAAACAATTTAATTAAAGGGAAAAACAAAAAAAAAGCAGATGAAAAAATAAAACAAAGACCAAGTAAAAAGCAAATAAAAGATAAATAAAGAGTAAAGCAAAATAAATAATAGACAGGAAAAATGCAATATCCAATTAAAGTATCAATAAAAAAAACTCTAAAAACAATCTCATAAGTCCCACTATAACATCATGACGATACCACAAAAATATCATAACTACAACAAATATCGTAAAGTCGCAACTGTCACAAGGTACTATTCATTTAAGTAAAGAATCATAGATATCAACGCACTTTTTAGCACTATTCATCCAATTTATTCTCTTAACCTCAAGGGAACCATGCTTTTTTAGAGTATCATGAAGTTTTTCATATCTCAAAAGAGCAACAATCTTATTAGCAATTTCATTAACATCCCAAAAATCAACCTTCAGACAATTATTTGTAACCTCTGAAACACCTGACTGTTTTGATATAATCGTTGGAACCCCATAACTCATAGCTTCTAACGGGGTAATTCCAAATGGTTCTGACACAGAAGGCATCACATATACATCGGCCATTTTATAAGCCCTTTCAATATCATTTCCTCTCAGAAACCCTGTGAATAGCACCTTATCAGAGAGGCCCATTTCAGCGCTCTTATTCACAATATAATTCATCATATCTCCAGAACCAGCAACAATAAACTTAACATTTTTTTCCACTTCAAGTACTTTCTTTGCTGCACTAAGAAAATATTCTGGTCCCTTTTGAACAGTAATCCTTCCAAGATAAAGAACAATCTTATCCTTAGGAAAAATCTTAAAACTAACAGAATCTGAGAGATAATGATTCACTTCAACACCGTTATGAACAACTCTAACCTTATCAGGACTGATTCCATAATGTTCGACAACCATTGATTTCGTGAAATTACTAACAGCAATTACAACGTCCGCTGCTTCTAACCCCTTTTTCTCAATATCATAAATAAGTGGATTAGGATGACCCGCTGTTCTATCAAATTCAGTAGCATGGATATGCGCTACCAATTTCTTGTGACTTACCTTCTTTGCTTCAATTCCAGCAGGATACGTTAACCAATCATGAACATGAATAATATCAAAATCTTCATTCAGAGCAATTTCTCTTGCCCTCTTTGCATATTCAAAAACCTCTGCAATAAGATTCCTACCATAAACAGAATCACCATTCACTCCCTTAAAGAACTTTCCACCGGATTCACTATATTCATCCAAACTAACATAAGGTACAATATTACTCTTAACACTGATATGCTCATAAAGCACGAAATCCTTATCTACCCGAGCATTCTTTAGTTTAACAAACTCAGATTTAATATCATAAGGCGCCTTCGGAATTACAAAGATGACCTCAACACCCAACTTAGAAAGAGATTTTGTTAAGCCATAGCAAGCTGTTCCAAGACCCCCAGAACTAAAAGGTGGAAATTCCCAACCAAACATCAAAACTCTCATCTTAGCAATTCCTCCACAAAAAATCACAAGCACACAAAAAGATGACATAAAAGTAAAAAATCAAAATAATAAACTAAAAATGAAAGCATTAAAAAAGATGCTTTAAAAAAGACAAAAAAATCATCAAAAATAAATCACTAAAAATCAACAGATTCACATTCTAAAAAAACAATACCCTTAATAAAAAGTTTTTTGACCACTCTTGAGTGTCCATTGTATATATCCCACCAAAAAAATAAGAATGAAAAAACAAACAGACAAAAGCTAAAAAACAACCCAAAAGTAATAACGAAAAAGCACACAAAATCAAATAACAAAAATAAAAATTATCAATAACAAAAAATAACAAAAATAAAAAAACAAATGCTAAAATAATATCAAAAATATCACTATAACAATAATTCATAAAAATAAAAAACATAAAAACAGGATTAACAAAGAATAAAAATAAATACCTTAAAAACATTAGTGACCACTAAAAAGTACAACAAGCAAAAATAAAAGAGAACAAAATAAAATCAATAATAATAACAATAACAGATAAACAAAAAACAAATGAAAAATCACAAAAAAGAGAGTTAGAATAAATAAAAAAAAGAAAATAATAGAATCAAAAAAAATAAGAGTAAACAAACGAAAAAAGCAAAAACATTAAAAAGATAAGAATATAGAAAGAAAAAAATACAACCCTAAAAATATAAAATCATAAAAGAACAAGAACATTGAAAACATTCAAAAAGAAAGAAAATGGTAATCAACCGAAAAATAGCATCAGATAAACCGCTATCAAGTATAACTCTAAGAAAATATGAGAACCCAAAATATCTCGAAGGTAGAGAACTAATAAAACGACTATGTTTATCCTTAGGGTTATTACAACCAGGAGATTCGAGAGATATAATTGTTGACATATTATTTCTCTTCATAAAAAACAAAAGGGGCTCATTTACCCCTACAGAAATAAATACAGAAGTATACAAAATAAGAGATAAAGAAAACCTAAGTTTACTAGGAATTAGCCCATCAAACATCCTAAGGCAGATAAGAAGATTAAAAGAGCTAAACATAATTATGAAAAGAGAAGGCAGATACCTACTAAAAGAGGAAAGCATATCAGAAATATTCAATACTCAGATAGAAAGATTCATAATAAAACCAATCATTGAAAGAATAGATCAGTACTGTGAAAGAATTGATAATCTCGAAGAATCAAATTCAAATAATGATAAAGAAGAAAAT
>CAZZHT010000011.1:0-6017 GCA_964653825.1 uncultured Methanosarcinales archaeon | reverse complement strand
AAAAAACAAAATTAGCAAAAAGCATAAAATAAATTCAAAGAGCAGATAACAAAAACAAAAAATTAAATCTTAAAAACAGCATCAACCCTTACACTTATCTTTTGCGACTGTGGTTCGATATTGAAACTATTTCTATCTTTTGAATAGCTCTCATAATCTAAGTTTTTATAATAAACTGGGTAATACTGAAAATCATTGAAGTTAACATCCATAACTCCCTTTAAATTGGTCCCCAAACTAGAAGCAATAACCTCTGCTCTTTTCTTAGCGGATTGGACTGCCTCACTCAGAAGATACAACTTAACCTCATTCATTTTATAATCACTAATCCCAAAGGATAAAGACCCAAGGTTCAACCTTACTCCGCTACCATTTTTGTTCAAATTTTTATTAAATGAACTATTCAATGAATTATTAAGAGTAAGAACAGAATCAACACACTTTCCAATTGCGACTCCAAAAGAATGAGCATCAAAAGAGCTAAAACTCAAATTACTATTACTCTTATTAATACGTGCGAATATATTAACCCTTATACTTTCTCTTGTTTCGTAACCTATAAAACGGTGATTATCGTAGGGATCAGGAATATAATTATATTCATTTGAATCTTCTGACTTTACATCAAGTCCGTAGGGATTATAACCTGGCACTGAATTATCATTTATTTCACCATACTTATATACTGGATAAAAGGCATACTTAGGTCTAATAGAGTAATCTATTGTTTCAATTGACAGAACATAACCCTGAGAATAAATACTTGAATTCAGGATTCTTAATCGACTTATTGCCTTTGTTACAATCTTATTCACTTTTGAGACTGACTTTGAATAATTCAAATCAATATCATCAAAAGATACTGTAAAGCTCGCCTTATCCGAAACCACACTCATTGACGAAGAGCCAGTAACAGAAATGCTATTTTTTGAACTAACAGCACTCTTGTTTGAATTTCCCAAGAGGGACTGCTTAATAACCACAAGGAAAACAATTGAAAAAATAACCAAAATAACAACGATACTAATCATCAGCACATTAAAAACATGGTTTTGTTTAACATAAGAATTAAAAAGAACATTCTCTTCAGAACCACCTTTTTTATCTTTTTTATTAACCTCATCATCATAATAACTCAAACCCTTTTTCATAGTAAAGCACCTCCATACTCTTTAAATAAAAATAATCTTTAGACAAACATAAAAAAATCAAACACATAACCAAACCCATAATCAGATATCGAATCAGACGGATAAATGATTGCAATTCTATCATAATCTTCTATACTCATCATAGAGAAACCCAAAAATGAAAAAAAGTACAAATAAAACAGAAACTGAAACCACAAAAAAGATGAATTCAGTTCTATAACCCTCATCCTCCACTCCCTTGAAGCGATTTATAACATATTTATTACTACTCAGATTACCAACATGATTAACATCACTATCATTTACTCTATTCATACAATTTAACTCATTTAAATTATTTACATTACTCAGATTATTCACACCGTACTTACTCTCATTACTTCCATTTGTATTATAAACTGATTCACTGCTGTTATAACTTTTATTCTCATAGCTCGAATTACCATTATTTATTTTAGCCAAACGCTTAACAGAACTACTTGCAGGATTAAGATTGTTATTAATCTCCTGTGACTTCGCAGAGGTCTGATTAGAAATCTCAATATTATTAACATTATTGATACCATTCACATTATTAACTCTATTGACACTATTGGCACCACTCACACTCTTCAAATCAAAACTATTCGTACCAAAAGAATAAATACCAAAAATGAGTTTCATAAAAATCAAAAGAACAACAAACATAACAAGCATAACAGAAAATAAGGCAAATCTCACCTTTGTTTCGTAGGGATTAACAATTCTCTTACCCTTCATAGTAATCGAATAGTACTTGAACTTATGGACCTCATTTTGTTTTGAAATTAAACCAGCCCCAACCAAAGCATCCAAATGCTCTTTTATCGTTGCATTTGAAAGATGTAATAGAGAAGACAAATCAGACAAAGTTCTTGACTTGACATTAAGTTCCTCAAGAATTCTCAATCGAGTTGGAACAGCCAACGCCTTAATAACTCTCCTATCAATAACAATCTCATCACTCATGAAGCTAATAAAACGAACTCATATTTTTAAAGGTTTTTATTTAATTAGGTAAAAACCAAAGAATCAATGAAAACAGAAAACAGTAAAAACCAAAGCTAATTCACCTATAAGCCAAAATACTCTCAACTACGTCAAGAGAAATCTCCTATCCCATCACACATCAAGTGAGAATATTAATCAAAACGCATTAATTAGAATTTCTAAGAATTATTAGAATATCTTAGAATAGCAGCAACCTTTCCGAGATTGGCAAGCTCAACTCCCTCTCGGGTATCCGTCGAAATCAACTTAACCTCTGTTCCAACTGCTTTAGCTCGATTTTCCAGATCAATTATCTTGTTCTCATCGAGATCCTCTGAAACAAGCAAGGTTTCAACGGCCCCCTTATCCAAAAGCTCTAAGACAGAACCATATCCATAACTAACCATCGATGGTTTCTTAGCAAGATAATTAAGAAATCTCTCAACAATTTGCTTTTCTTTAACCACATCTTCATTTGCTAAAATATCTTCACTTTTCTCAAGAAGTTCCTGCAATCCAAAGTAACCAGTATATCCAACATCCTTAATAGCAACAATCTTCTTCTTAACTTCATTAGTAATATAATCCTTATCATAGAATTCATTCTTAGTATGACCAGGCCCTCCAAGAATAATACCCTTAAGATTATCCCTAAAAAGATAAGCCCTTTTCATATATTCAGCAATTTTTTTATAGAAATCCTTTGCCGCTCCTTCTCTAAGACGTCTATATCTAGCTGCTGATTGTCCTCCTGCCTTTGTTTTACCAGGAACAGCTGACTTAAAATGATACATCGGAATAATGGCTTTACCCCTAAGAAGAGCTATGTTCCCTTCCTTTTTATCCATCACAACCAAACCATACTCTGACTCAACACTAATCATCCTTTCAAGTGGTTCAGTAACAAACTCCTTATCACATCTATAAATTCTAACCTTCAAAGGAACAGGGGGCTCAACACTCCAAACCTCAACATCTAAATCTCCTTCTCTTTCTGCAACATTTCCTGAGAAAATAGCCAATCCATTTGGAGGCGTAGAAGGAAACAATTTAAGATGCTGAATCATTCTTTCAAGAGCAGCAATAACGCTCTTACGGTTAACGCTTGATTTAATATTCGTAGCTGTATGTTGCTCTTGATAAAGCTGATTAATAATCTTACTGAGATCATAGCCCTGCGGAACATAAACACTAACCAGCTCAGTATGTCTACCAACATAAGACTTCAACTCCCTCGTAAGCTTTCTAAGTTTAAGTTTAGTTAACTCATCAACAACCATAAAAAAAGTAAAAACAGGATAATATATAAATTTATCTCAGAAAATCAGTAAAAATGCAAAATAACAAGATAAGCAAAAAGAAAATAAATAAGAAAAGAGATAATTTGGGCTTTCACAAGAGATTATTTAAATCAAAACTTGAATTATTGTCATTATCCTTACTACTACCATCATCTTTGCCCTTACTTTTTTCACCAGAATCATCACTAAAACCACTCTTCTCAAGTGCCTTATATGCTGCATCATAGCTATCTTTATCAACCTTTTTTTTACCAGCATTACTCGAAGCATTTGATTCTCCCTTCAGCTCACTAACAATCCTATGTAGATTCTTAATATCCAAACTAAACTGCGGAAGGATTTGCTTAAAAACCATATTTAGGGCCTTAACATTACCAAGTGTTTCCTGTAAGTTTTGGTCATACTCTTTTATTCTACCAACAATAGCCAGTTCTAACCTTTTAAAATCATCCTCCAAATCAGAAAAACCCTTCTCTAAATGAGCAATTCTCTCTTCACTTCTATTCTTCCAATCAACGATTTTCTGAATATTTTTCATAAGATCTGTCCATCTTTCATCGATAATTGCCTCAGTAAGTTCCTCAATTTTATCAATTTGATCTCTATCAAAAACCTCGGTCTTACTCCCACTCTGCTGAGAGGATTGCGTATATGCCTGAGCTTTAGACATCTCTAAATCAGTTCCAAATTGTGGTGATGAACCTTGTAAGGTTTGTTGGACATCTGGAGCTGATTTTGCCACAAAAGCATTCTGTTGTTGATTAAGCATAACAGGTGAAGCAGGTGTCGCACTCTTATTTAATACAGCTTCTGCTTGATTTAAAGCATCATAAATCTGCTGATTATTGTAACCCCTCTGAATCATCAACTGGGCTATTTGTGAATTATCGTATCCCTGATTCTTTAATGAAATAACCTGTTGAACAAGTGGATTCGCAGGTTTAGCATTATTAACACTATTATTATTAACAACAGGTTTTTTTTCAAAAAGAGCCATTCTTTTCACCGCTTATTTACAACACACTCACTTATTTATAATCCATAACATTTATTTATAATTATTTTTTTACTTGTAATTATTTTTATTTTCAATCATATCTGTTTGTGATTGTATTCATTCATAACAATTCATTTGAACAAATACAGGTGTTATACCGTAAAAGACACCATATGATTAAATATCATATAATTAAAGATATAAAGATATGAAAAAATATGAAAATATAATATAATAAAAATAGTGAAACAAAAATAACGAAATAAAACTATCAAACATTAACTTTTCTCAGAGTGTTTAGTTTTACTCGAATTTAAACTCTTGTTCTTATCATAAGATTTCTTGGGAGTAACATTACTTACATAATCATCATCAAAAACAGGACTTTTTTTATTTTTAACAATATCATTATCAGGATAGTTATTCCTTAAATATTCTTCGATTTTTCTTGAAATAATCTCATGGACCTCTCTCTCGGTTACAAAATCCATAGGATTCAAAAGTTCAACATACTTTTTCATTTCAACAACATCGCCTTTCTTGGCAAATGATTTCAACTCTTCAATCATTAATTGGATTTTATCATTCATATCCTTTACCTGATTCTTAAAGCTCTTATTATCGCTCTCAACGACCTCTAACTGCGACTTAATCTTCCTAAAATGGACAATATCGTTCTGTTCTAAAATCTCAATTCTCTTTGTCAAAGCATTATTTTTTTCCTCAAGGAGTTTAACCCTCCTCTCGATACTCATTTCCTCTTTTCCATTAAGAATATTATTGCTGCCCTTTTTCTTATTTCCACCCGAAAAATAATCAGTATATGATATTCCCTCTGTCATTCCGGTTTTATCATCCATATCCTCAATCACCCTAAAAATAGAATCAAAATCAAAATTAAAACAAGCAAAAAGACAAAAACAAATTAAAAATAAGATTCAAAATAAACATAAAAACATATAATAATAGCAATATCAATTATTACTAACAACACTCTTTTATCCTTACATCAAAGTTATTTAAATAGTTTTGATGTCATTAAAAAATAGCAACATAAAAGAAATAAAAAATAAACAGAATAAGAATAAACAAACAGAATTAAAATAAATAAATGAAATCAAATAGAAACAATATCAAAACGGACTTCAATCACACACTCACTAAATTAAAATTCAGAAAATTCACAAAAAATATTGTTATTAACACTACTCTCATTTACTTTGATGATACTAATATCATTAATATATACTGGAACAAACACTACTCAAATTATTAGAGCATTACTTAAAACATTAATTAAACTTAAAAAACTTTAAATATTTTAAAAGATTACCAATATAAAGAAATTATAAAGAAAATATAGAGAAAATACAAACAAACATACAAATAAAATTTTATCTTCAATTTTTACCAACAAAATCAACTCCTAATAAAAATAAAAAAACAAAAAAGGACTAAAAATGATAAATCAAGAAATACAACAAATAACAGAGCTCATAGTAAAACCAAAAAAACAAATCATACACATAAAAAGAAAAGATAGCGATAAAAAAATCAAAA
>CAZZHT010000010.1:15243-17330 GCA_964653825.1 uncultured Methanosarcinales archaeon | reverse complement strand
AGGAGATGTGCCCTCTTTTAAGGTTTATGAGGATGATGATTTTTTGGGTATTTTAGATATAAATCCTGTTTCGAAGGGTCATACTCTGTTAATTCCGAAGGATCATTATGCGATTATGCCGCAAATGCCCAATGAACTCATTGGAAAAATGGGTATTGCTGTTAAGAGGATTTCTCACGCTATGATTCAAATGCTTGGGGCAAAGGGAACTCTAATTTTCATAGCTAATGGTGCAGGAGCAGGACAAGTTGCACCTCATTTTATACTTCATATTATTCCAAAATACGGTGGAGAGGAACCTCTTCTTAAAGATGATGAAGCAAAGAGGATTGATCCTTCTTTGTTCGGAAAGGCAAATTCTGCTATTAGAAATGAAATCTTGAAAGTGGTTGGTGTGAAACCAAATGATGTTAGCGTAGTTGATTCCGGAACTCAAGATTATAGTGAGGAAAGTCAAAAAAACTCAGAGGCCCAATCTAAGAAAACTCCTGATGATGTTGATGATGGAAATAGTGATGATAGGAATGGTACCAATAAGGATAGCGTTGATGTAAGCAGTGTTGATTTTAGTAA
This sequence comes from uncultured Methanosarcinales archaeon, assembly GCA_964653825.1. Taxonomy (GTDB): domain Archaea; phylum Nanobdellota; class Nanobdellia; order Woesearchaeales; family CAZZHT01; genus CAZZHT01. The sequence continues at coordinate 16,757 of CAZZHT010000010.1, read as the reverse complement.
GATCGATGAGATGTTTAAGAAATAAATCATGTCTAAGAAATAAATTCATATAATGATATTATAAAAGTTATAATATGTTAATAAATGTAATAACATGTTAGATATTATCAAAGGATTATAAAATGTTGTAAAATGAATGAAGAGAATAAAATGAGCAAAGACAGTTGTTCAATATGTGAACTCATTTCAAATGAGAAGAATCTTATATTCAGTGATCGTAAAGCAGCTATTTATCTCTACCCTTATCCTGCTGTGAAAGGGCATATTGCAATTTCTCCAAGAGAACACTACACTATCTTAGAACAGGTGCCTGATGATATTATTTCTTATCTCTTTATTCTTTCGAATGTGGTTTCTGTTTCTGTGTTCCAATCGTTTCAATGTGAGGGAACAAATATTATAATTCAGAATGGCGAGGCAGCGGGGCAAAGCAAGGCCCATTTTGTTATCAATGTTATTCCAAGAAAAAAGAATGATGGATTGAATTTTGACTTTAAAAGATATAAGGCAACTAAGGAAGAATTGTCAGATGTTCAGCAGTTACTTTCAGAGGGTGTTAAGAGATTTCTTCAGAAACCAAAGAAACCTGTTGATTTGAACAGAATGAATAAACCACAACGAATTATTGTTGAAAAATCTGATGATTCTAGTGCTTTTGATGAATCTAATAGTGCTGAGCAGGGTGGTGATAATGATAGTGATAACAGCAAAAGTAATGAGGGTAGTAATAATGCTAATCGTAACAATAATAGTAATAATTCAGAAACGAACGGAAGAGGTACTGATGAAAATAATGATGACAATAGTCACAGCAGTGGTAATTCAGGTAGTGGTAATGGGGGTAATAGTAGCAATACTGATAATGGTAACAATAAGGGTGATAAGAACAAAGGCGAAGGCAAGGGTAGCAATTCTAACAAGAGTGACAATTCAAACAAGAATTCTATCAAAGTTATTGAAAAAAAAGAGAATTATCTTGTTAAACATCTAACAAGGTTACCGTAATTTGAAAGTTCCTATTCAAATGCTTTTATTTTCTAAGCTCTTTTATTTTTATGCTGTTTTGCTCTATTTCTTCAAGGTTTTACTCTATTTCTTTAAGTGATGTTATGTTTATAATTCTTATTTTATAATTCTTATAGTTCCTTTATGAACTCGGATTTGTATTTGTAGTTGTTGAGCTTTGCAATTTTTGTTAGTTTTTTATCAATTGCTGAACCATACTGAGCTGCGATTTTCTTTCTGAAAGCGTATTCGTGTTGTAATCCTAATTCTTCACATGCAACTCTTAAAATATATTTTAGTATGTGTTCTTTTTTGTTTTCTATTTTGTTGTTCTCTTTTATTTTTAATCTACCTGGAATTTTCATGGCTTCTCTGATTAGTTTTGGATTTAAGAAGGGAGAAACTAATTTTAGGTTGAATAACTTTGCAATAGGATAGTCCCTTGTGAAATCGTTGTTGTAAGTGATGTTTAATAAACCATTCCAGCATTCTTCGTTTATTTTGTCCTT
>CAZZHT010000010.1:2876-15143 GCA_964653825.1 uncultured Methanosarcinales archaeon | reverse complement strand
ACTTTACTTTATTTAGGTGCCTTTTGTAACCTGCAAAGATTTCTTCACTTCCTAATCCAGTTACTGCAAAACTGTAACCCTTTTCTTTTATATTTTTTGAACAAAGATAGGTTACCAATGCTATGCTGAGTTTAGGATAATTCTCTGTTTTTAGGAGTTTTTTTAGTTTTCTGAGAATTTCAATTATTTTATCATTACTTATTTTGTCAATATCGATAATCTCTTTTTTTAAATTGTAATCTTCTGCGACTCTTGTTGCGTAAATCATATCTTTTGATTCTCTACTACCTACAATAAAAGAGGTGAAATCTTTGTTATATTTTTTTGATAGATATGCTATGATGTTTGAATCAACACCTCCTGAGAAACATAATCCAAATGACAATGGTAATGATTTAATTGATTCCTCTAATGCTCTCTTTATGTTATCTGAGGCAGTTTTTATGTTGTTGTATGGTTTAGAGTTATCAACATCCCTTTTTATTTTCTTAATAAATGAGACCCATTCCTCTTCTGTTTTTATTTTGTTGGTTGTTGTTTCTTTAATTGTTTTTTCTTCTGTCAGTGTGTTTTTCTTTTTTTTATCCTCTTTTTTAAGATTTTCTCTTGTTCTGTTTCTTGTTATCTTTTTTTCTGTTTCCATGTTGTTAGGTGATAATCAAAAACTATATATATTATTTGAATTTACTCTTTTTGATTTCTTTTTGGAGGTAGATACTATGGGTTATAAAGAGTGTCCTAACTGTGGTGCGATGGTTGATGAAGACGAGACGATTTGTCCTGAATGTGGGTATTCTTTTAAGGATAATCTTGAAGTTGATGAGCAGATGGAGAAGGATCTGGATTCTGAGTGGGATTAGAAAATTAGTTTTATTGGCATTGATGCGATACATTGGTACTTATAACATTAATGCTATAAATTAATGCTTGTTCTCAAGATAATTTGTTATTAATTGTTATTCCCAATTAATTGGTCTTAATTAATTCTTTTTAACCTTCTTAGTTATTATTCTCGGTTTAATTAATCTTTGTTTATTAATTGTTATATGGTTAATTATTGTTTAATCAATCGTTGTTTAATTGTTTTTGATTCGAGTATTTGATTTAATTGGTATTGATAGATATTTTACGGATGGTTAATTAATCAGTAAGAAATGGTTGATAAGTCATTAATGAAAACAAAGAGAGGAAAAACAATATAATCGAAAGCATTATAAAATTCTTTTGTTTCTTTTTATTTATGGTTGAATTTGAGCTTGATTTAAAAAAGTCCTTAGGAGAAAATATATCTGATTATTTTTCTGAAATTAAGAAACTCAAAGCAAAGGTCAGTAGTGCTAATGAGGTTATTGCACTGACTAAGAAACAGCTTGAAGATGAGATGAAAAAAGCAGAGTATCTTGAGACTAGCGAGAGTGAGAAAACAGTTAAGAAAACTCATAAGGAATGGTATTACAAGTTTAGGTGGTTTTATACCTCTTCTGGAAAGTTTGTTGTGGCAGGAAGAGATGCTACTACCAATGAGATTCTAATTAAAAAATATACGGATAGTGATGACATTGTTTTTCATACCAATATGCCTGGTTCTCCTTTTGCAGTTGTAAAGGCAAAGGATTCTGATTTAAGCGAGAAGGATATTGAAGAGATTGCTAATTTTATAGTAACTTACTCAAAGGCATGGAAGAGCAATATTTCAACGATGGAGGTTTTTTATGTTCCTGCTTCTAATGTTACGAAACAGACAAAATCTGGTGAATATATGAGTAAGGGCTCTTTTATGATTTATGGTAAAAAGAGTTATGCTCTCGGTAGATTGGATTTGGCTATTGGTATCAATACTGATGGAGAGCTTTTGTGTGGTCCTATGTCTGCTGTTTCTTCACGTTGTAAGAAGTATGTTGTTATTGTACCTGGCAGAAAGAAGACAAGTGATGTTGCGAAGAAGATATCGAGATTTTTGGGTTTTAATGATATTAATGAAATTGTTAGATTAATTCCTGCTGGAGGATGTGATATTACTGCAAGAAGAGTTGAAGGTAAGGGTTAATAGAAGGAAAGAATAGAAAAATTATAGAAAAATTGAATCTATGGGATGAATGAATAAAATTAATAAATCGAACAGATGTATGTATATATTATATATTGAATTGATGAAAAATCAATAAGGAAATAAAATTAACTCATAAAATTAATTAACATAATCAGCTAAGATATAATTAAGCTAGGATATAATTAGAATATAATGATTATTATATCATGAAATTTGATATCATAAAAATTAAAATATCATGAAAACTATTAAATTAGCACAGTAGCACAATTAACGCTGGTAGTGTAAATGAAATTTAATTATTAATAAGGTGATTATAAATAATCTAATTATCTTAAAAATAATTAGATTTATCTTCTTGTGTCTGTCTATTTAGAATTTACCCTGTTTATTTTCGTTAGTTGAATTCTCTTTTTACTTTTTCCTTTATCTGATTAAGATTGTCCTCTGTGATTATGTTATTTGATATTGTTTTTCTTACTTTCTCTCGCTTTTCTCTGTGATTCCTTAGGAATTGATTGATTTTATCTATGAGATTTTTTTTGTCTTCTCCACATAACATAGTTCCTTTTAAGCACTTTGTTCTGATACTCATTAGCTCCTTCTCATCTGGTTCGAAGAGATATTTGTAGTAGTCATAGATGGCACATTTGTCTGGAAAACCACCTTTTTCTCTCTGTAAAGCTGCTGTTTCCCTACCACCTGTTATTGCTCTAGAGATTTTTCTCTTTACCTCTTCAGGAGAATCATCAAGGAATATTGCACTGTCTTTGTCAGAAGACGACATTTTGTCTCCTTCTTTTAACGAACTCATGAACTTTGATTCTATTGAAGCAGGTTTATAAAATCCTATTTTCGGTAGGACGTCTCTGGCTATTCTGAAATGTGGATCTTGGTCAATACCGTGGGGAATTAAACAGGGGATATTTCTGCCAAGCCATACCGATGGTAATACTGCTGGAACTGCCTGTATTGAGGTATAAAAAATTTGTCCAATATTTGATTCATTGTTCATACCAAAGACAGCTTTTACATTGCTGAAGTTTATTTTTCGTGCTATTTTTAGAGCGGTTGGGTAAAGTTCTTTAATCATCACGGTATCAATGATGAAGAATGTTTTATCAGGATTGAAACCTAATGCCATTAGGTCAATGATGTTGTTCATGGTGTATTCTTTTATTGTTTTTAAGTCAAGGTTTCTTTTGAATAGGTACTTTTCATCATCTGTGAGTTGAATGAATAAGATGGTATCAAATTTTTCTTGTAACCATTTTGTGAATATCATTGGTATTAAGTGACCTAAGTGTATCTTTCCTGATGGTCCTCTTCCAGTATAGAGAAAGAATTTTTCTCCTTTTTTGTATTTCTCGAGAATCCAGTCCAGGTTTCTGTGAGCAAAAAATATTTTTCTATTTAAGAGATAGTGAGATTCTTTTGTTATTGATTTAATTTCTGATAGAAGTTTATCATCAATCAATGAGACACCAAATTCGTTGATGAGTTTATTATAGTTTACCTTTCCCTTTACTTGCCATGGAGTAACTTCAAAATTGTCTTTTGTATTTTGTTTCATATTTGTTAAAAAAGGAAGCTTTTATTTATTTGTTTCGGTATTGAGGGTCTTTGGTTTGTGTTGTTTATTATTTCCTTTGTATTTTATTGTGTGCTGTCCTTTATTATCTTTCTTAATTTATCCCTTTCTTTTCTTATTGTTTTGTTGATGTTTTTCTCAATTGTGGCTTCTCTTGTTCTTAGATTGTCAAATCCCTTTAGGTAAAAGGAATCGTCTGTAATGTATCTATAAATGATGTTAGAGAGGAATCTTGTTATTGTAAATATTTCTGTTTCTGTAAGATTTTCTGTATTTATCTGGCTGGATGGCATGTTAAGTATGTTATAAATTGGTTTCAGGTAATTCCCTAGTTTTTTCTCTTCAGTCCATTTATCAATGTTGTTGAAGTATTCACTTTCAATGAACTTTGGATCTCTTATTAATAAATCAATGCTCTTTTTCTCGTACTTATCCTTAGAATTTTCAAAGCAATCCAATGCAATTCTATCGAGCTCTCTGAGGGTTTGAAATCCCAAAAGAATTGTTTTGCTCCAGAGATTTTTCATATATTGGGATGATTTTTTCTCTTCTTCTGAACAAGGTGAACTGTTTTTTATTGACTCTTTTAGACAGTAATCTGAGTATGTGTGAAGGGTTTTATTTATGCTTTGAGATGTGAAAATTTGCTTTATGTAATCAATATCTCCTTGAGCTTTTTTATTTATTTTGTTTGTTTTATTTGTTTTCTTTGATTTATTAGCTTGATTTGGTTTAATTGTTAATGATAATTCTTCTCTTTTGTGTTTTTCACTGGCTGTGTTACTATTTATTTTAGAAATGTATGCTTTTTCAATCATTTTTATCGTATGAACCATGTAGAGGTTTTTTATGAGATCTTTTATTGTGTGTGATAAACTGAATAACTCTTTTTTCTCTGTCCTTAGGGTAAGGGTATTGGCAAGCTTATCAGATAATTTAATAGAGGTTAATCGTGGAATTGTTGTTCTTTTTACTTCTTCAATTATTGTGTCCTCAAGGTGGTTATACCTTTTTTTTATCGGCTCTAAGGTTGTGTTACCAGTTAAATCGTAATAGACGATTTTTGTTATGTAATCGAGGTAGTGTTCTGTTGGAGAAATAGTAAGCATATCAACGTTTGTTATGATTTGCTTAATTTTTTCTTTGTCTAAGTTTAGATATTTTAATACATTTGAGAGGAGTGTGTGCGTTATTTTATAATTTATTTTATTTGTTCTTTCTGTATTTATTATTTTTTTATCAATATTGCTTTCATTGATTAGCTTTAGTTTGTTTGTTATGATTGCCTTACCATGATCCTCTGCGTAATCATGTAATAGTGCAGTATAAATCAATGTCTCACTGTATTCTGGAATTATATCAAGTGCTATGTCCAATACACTTAATTGATGAATGTATTTCACTTGACCGTTTTTTCTTTTTTGATTGTTTTCTTCATAAAATAAAAAATCCTCTCGCATTATTTTTGAAAGATTGTCTATAAGATCATCAATGTTTTGTTCACTTTCTGATTTGTTTATCTTTTTTATTGTTTTTTGATAGAAATAGCGTTTGTAGAGATTCTTGAATTCACTTGTTTTTAAGTACTCTTTTTTTTGTTTTAATCTGTTGTTTCTCTTAGCAATTTCTTTTTTGGCTTTTCTCTCTATTTTTTCTAATTGAGAATTTATTCTTTTATACTTATCACTATACATGTCAAGAATGATATAAGATAATTCTGGGGAATCATATCCTTCTCCGATAAATTTATTTTTGATTTCATCTGATAGGAGATATATCATTATGATTAATCTACAGGATTTGTAGGATTTTCTCTTTGCTTTATTGTTTATATTGTTCTTTTTTTGGCTCTCTGGTTATGTTGTTTGTTTAAGATGTTATTTATTTAATCAAGGATTTTTACTTCTTGACCTATGAATGTTATCCTCTTATGTGGTATCTTTATTTTAAGATTGATACGATGTGATATGATTCAATATAGGCGTGATAGAGCTATATATGATAAATTATATAATAAATTCTCTTTGAAGATTTATTTTCTTTTTGAATTATATAATTTTCTTTTTAATTAAATATTTTTTGTTTCTCCTTATAATTATCTTTATAAAAACTTTATAAAAAGGGTATATTCTGTTGTTTATATTTTTTGTTAAGGATTAATGAAAAAAATGAAATAAAATAGAAATGAAGGATAATAAGATTGTTCTGAGAAACTAAGAATAAAACTCAAAGAAAAAACAAAAAATAAAGGAGATTAACAAGTTGTTTTTAAATCTATTAAATTACTGCCTACATGTATCCGTATGGGGATGCTGCAGATGGTGTATCTCCTGTGTTGCTCTTTTTATCTTCTTCTTCCTCTGCTACAAGAGTTTCAGTAGTTAACATTAGCCCCGCAACACTCGCAGCATTCTGTAGTGTTGACCTTACAACTTTTGTAGGATCAACGATTCCTGAACTTACTAAATCCTCGTGTTTGATAGTTTTTGCATTGAATCCGTAATTCGTGTTCTTATTCTTCATAATGTCATTTATGATTACACTGGCATCTTGACCTGCATTAGTAAGAATTTGTCTTATTGGAGCTGAGAGTGCCTTTTTTATTATTATCGCTCCTGTTTTTTCTTCGCCGTCAAACTTGTTCTCATCTATCTTTGTGCTTGCTCTTAGTAAAGCAACACCGCCTCCAACAACAACACCTTCTTCAACAGCAGCTCTTGTGGCATGTAATGCATCATCTACCCTTGATTTCTTGTCTTTCATTTCTGTCTCGGTTGGAGCTCCTATTTTTATTACTGCTACACCACCTGATAGTTTTGCTAATCTCTTTTCAAGATCCTCTTTGTCAAATTCTGAGGTTGTGTTTTTAATCTGGGTCTCAATCATCTCGATTCTCTCATGTATTGCTCTTTGATCTCCTTTTCCTCCTATGATTATGGTGTTGTTTTTATCAACCTTAACCTTTGTTGCTCTTCCTAGCTCTTCTAGGGTTACATTTTCAAGCTTTATTCCTTTTTCTTCGCTAATTACCTTTCCTCCTGTTAATATTGCAATGTCTTCAAGTTCATTGTTTCTCTCTTCTCCGAAGCTTGGGGCTTTTACTGCGACTACTTTGATTACACCTCTGAGTATATTTAAGATTATTGTAGCTAATGCCTCTCCTTCAAGGTCATCTGCAATAATCAATAGTGGCTTGTTCTGTTTGGCAACTTCCTCGAGTATATGCACGATATCTTTCATTGAAGATATCTTTTTATCGTAAATCAGAATAAATGGTTCATCAAGTTCAGAGGTCATTTTTTCATTATCAGTTATCATGTATGGAGAAACGTAACCTCTGTCAAACTGCATTCCTTCTACTACTTCTAAGGATGACTCCATGGATTTTGCTTCTTCAACTGTTATTACTCCTTTATTTCCTACTTTGTCCATTGCGTCTGCAATCATTTTTCCAATTTCTGGATCATTGTTTGCAGAAACTGCAGCTACCTTTGCAATATCATCTTTGCTACTTATGTTTTTACTAATGCTTTTTAGGAAATCAACGACAATCTTAACTGCTTTGTCAATTCCTCTCTTTACTTCGATAGGATTGGCTCCTACAGCTATATTTTTTAATCCCTCTTTTAATATTGCTTGGGCTAATACTGTTGCTGTTGTAGTACCATCTCCCGATACATCCTGTGTTTTTGAAGCAACTTCCTTAATCAACTGAGCGCCCATATTTTCAAATTTATCTTTTAATTCAATCTCTTTTGCAATGGTAACTCCATCGTTGGTAATGGTTGGACTTCCAAAGCTTTTATCGAGAACGACATATCTACCTTTTGGGCCGAGAGTTATTTTTATAGCCTTTGCAATTTTATTGACACCAGTCAATAAAGCCTGCCTTGCTTCATCATTATATATTATTTTTTTTGCCGTCATTTTGCTTACCTCCTTATTCTACTATTGCTAATATGTCTTTTACATCTATAATTATATATTTTTGATTGTCTATTTCTATCTCGTGAGAACTATAACCACCATAAATGACCTTGTCTCCTTTTTTAACTGGGAACTCTTTTCCTTTAATGTCATAGCTTCCTACTTCTTCTACAATGCCTTGTTTGTTGCCTTCTTTAACTGTGTCTGGTATATATATGCCTCCAGCTGTTTTTTGTTCATTTTTTTTTGGTTTAATTAAAACTCTAGAACCAAGTATCTTTATTTTCATTGTTACACCTCCGTTTTTTAAATGATTAAGTATTTAATCTGCTTTTAGTATTAATATAATTATTTACTATGATTGTTAGTTAACTATAATTATGTTCTGATTGAATTAGTGATTTAGTTTTGGTATTCTTAATATTATTATATTGATTATTAATTTATTTCTTGTTGTTTTTATTGATGACTCTGATATTTCTCTATTATTTTCTTATATTACTTTTATATTTCTCTGATAATGTTCTCTTATATTGCTTTAGTAAATTTTTGATTGTTTTTGGTGTTTTTATACCGTTTCCTCTTGTTTTTATACTATTACCTATAATATGTCCATAACATATATGTTGAATTATTATAACTTTGCTCATTATTTTTGTTAACTTAAAATAAACTAAGTTGATTTTAGGTAAACAGTAATTATAACTTATTTATAAAATTTGTGGAAATGTGATTTTTTATGCCTTTTTGTCTTTTGGCAATCCTTTTTTTTATCTCTGTTATATTAAATGATAACAAGTGAGAAGAAGTGACTTTTCTTATTGTCGCTAATTAATTATTATAACGGGGTGATGATTCTAAAATAATAAGAATAAAAAAACAAAAATGGTTTTATTTATTGGTCTTATCGCTTTTCTTAGTGTTTTTAGATATAAAAGATAGCATCTCTTGAGGAAAAGGAAATACTATTGTTGAGTTCTTCTCTGTTGCTATGTCTGATAGAGTTTGATATAATCTCAGTTTAAGTGCCGATGGAGATGAATCAATAAGTTTTCCTGCTTGCAATAGTTCACTCGCTGCAAGTTTTTCTCCGGTTGCTAAAATTATCCTAGCTCTTTTGTCTCTCTCCGCCTCTGCCTGATGAGCCATTGCTCTTTTCATGTTATCTGGAAGTTCAATGTCTTTTATTTTTACATTTGTTATCTTTATGCCCCAAGGATCTGTTTCCTTGTCTACGATTGTCTGAATCTCATTACCCATATCTTCTCTTTTTGTTAAAATAGAATCTAACTCTGCTTTACCGCAGACATCTCTTAAAGCTGCCTGTGATAACTGAGTTATTGCATATTGATATTTTTCAACTGCCAATACTGCTTTTGTAGGGTCCACTACCTTGAAGAAGACAACTCCATTAATCCTCACTGGTACGTTATCTGCGCTCATAATCTCCTGAGAAGGCACATCTATTGTTATTATTCTCAAATCAATCTTTTTAATGGTTTCAATTATTGGTATAATCCATCTTAAACCAGGATTAATTATTCCTACATATTTTCCCAATCTAAACTTTACTCCTTGCTCATACTGTTTTATTATTCTTATACCTATTAACCAATAAACAAATAAAAAAAAGCCTATTGTAATTATTGTTCCAATACCCATTTTGTTTTTATTGAATCACATTTATTTTTAATTATTTGTTTTCATTGTAACGTAGTAATTTGTTTTTGTTGTTTTTTATGTTTTTATTTTCATTCTGTTTCAAATATTCTATCTCTTGTAGGTAATGTTAATATTTCGAAGAATCGTCTATTAAAGAACTATTCCCATTTAATAGGGCCAATTTAGTATATATTTTTAAATCTAAAAATTCATACAGAAGTAATCTGTAAGAGTTTATAGCTGGTTTATCACTTAGATGAGTATCTTTAATTTATTTGTTATCTCAATACAATATTGATAATGATGTTATATTTATCCTTTATTGATTTAAACTCTTTTATTTTTTCTGCTTCTTGTTAGTATGTGATGTCTTCTTTTTGTTTTCTCCTCTTTGTTTGCTTTCTGTTTTCTTTTTGATTTTGCCTTTATTCTTTTTGTCTTCTTTTGATTTCTTTTTTGTTTTATTTGCTTTTCTGCTTTTACTATCTAATGTCTTCTTTTTTGTTTTTTTATTTTTTCCCTTTTCTGTATTTTCCTTTCCCCTTTCTCTTTCTTCATCCTTTTTCTCATCAACCTTCTTTTCTTTTTTTCTCCTTCCTCTTTTTTTCTGTGCTTTCTCTTTGTTTTCCTCGTTTCTTTTTTCCTGATTTAATAGGATGTTCTTCTTTCGAATTACTTCGAGTTTCTTGTGAAAATCATCTAATTCTCTTTTTGTCTTATCAATTTCTTTCTTGATGTTATTGATTATCTCTGTATTATTTGTTTCATTGAGAAGTTCTCCACATTCGGGACAGGTAAAGTTGAATGACATGGCCTGATCAAAATCTAATCTTATACAGTGATTTTTACAAGTATAAAAGGTGTTGTTTTTTTCCCTTTCTAATCTTGATTCTAATCTCTTTAGCTTTTCTTTTTTCATCTTTTCATATAAGAAATAAATAAGTTGTGATTGGAGAGTCCAATAGTAGACATACCATCCTTTCTTTTTGTCTTTTTTTCTCTTGAAGGATATTAGTCCAAGCTTTTCTAATTTGTATAGTATGTTCCTCAGTTCATTAATGCTCATTTGAAGGGCATCTACTATTATGAACTCTGAGACATTTTCTTTCCCAATTAGAAAATCCACGACAGGTAATGCTTCTTCTCCACATAACTCTGTAATTACTTCTTTTTTTATTTTATCATCTATTATCATATTATCACTTTGACCCTTTGTTTATGTTTTTTATTTTTTAGCTTTATTTCATTATATATGCTTTTATTTATCTTCATGTTTTTTTATTAAATTTATTTAAAACACTCTATTCTTATTTTTTGATTTAAACCTTTTTATATTTTTCGAAAGTTCCGATTAAAATACTTTTATTTTATATCCTTTTCTTTATTTTTGTTTTCTTATATCTAATTTGGTTTTTTATCCTTATTTATGTTTATTATGTTTTTATTAATCTTTATGTGTGCTTTTATTGATTTGGCTTTGTGTTGAAAGTATGTTTATGTGGACTGATTCATCTTTGATCTTAGAGATTTTTTTATAAAATGACTAAAAATTTTTGTAACTAAGAACTTTTTTCAGTTATATTCTTAAATCTTGTGAATTTTCTATTTTATAAATTACCTATTTTACCTTTTTCTGATTTATCTTATTTTCTCTTTTTTCTCTTAGTTTACTCTATTCTTTTCTCTTATTTTACCTTATCTTATCTTGTCTTATCTTATCTTATTCTTACCTTTTTTAGTGAATATTATTTTGTTTCCAATAATTATACCTTTAAATATATACCTTTGAATTTTAAAATGATTGTGAGAAACCAAAAATTATATTAATTAATTAGATGTTAAGTATTTTTAAGGATTCAATCAAGTGAATGAGGTTTTTTTATGGCTGGTAAAAACAAGAATGTAACAAATAGGAATTTTCTGTTTTTTATTTTAATGTTTGCAGGTGTCTTTATGGTTTCTTTTTCACTCTCTTCATGTTGGAATCATAATCCCCCTCCACCAACACCACCACCTAAGGATTGGCATGTTGGTTGGAAACTTCCACAGATAAATGTAATAATTCCTTCTCGAACAGTTACGAATCATATTCCTTTTTTAATGAGTGTATTTTTTGATAATAATGGTGCCTATGGTATTAAATCTCAGTTAATTAGTGTTAGTGTTGGGCGTTTTATTTCATTTGAGAGTGATGATAATAAACCTGGTGTTAGATTTAGTGATCCTAGGATGTTTCAATTGGAAAACAGTGGTTTTATAGATAAATTCTTGGTTGGTTTAACGCTTGGAAGTGTGATAAAGGGTTTGAGCCAATCGAATCCAACTCCCTTTGAAAGTTCTTTTGATTTTACGGTTGTCCCCTCTGTTCCAGTGTATCTCTTATCTTCGAGCGATCGAGTTAGTGATTCTGTTTCTGTGGATAGATGTTTTAGTTATGAGGACTATTTTAATGATGGTTCTTTGTGTCTCGCTTCAGATATTTATAGTAAGGCCTCTAATAATGCCTGTCAGTTTAAAAGGGATGTATTCTTTAATGGCCAGGGTGGACCTGTAGGAATTAGTAAGATTCATGTTACTGTTATGCCAGTAAGCGATAAGAATGAACATATGGTAAATATTAAATTTTATTTTAAAGATCAGTTCTCATCGAATCTAGGAGAAAATGTGACTAGTAGTTTAATATCACCTAAGGATGGACTTGATGCATGTAAGAATCCAAGTGCACTGTTGCCTTCCGATTTTAATGTTGTTAAGATTAATTCTGTTAAACTCGGTGGAAAAGAGATGAAGTGCTATTATGATGAAAACTCTGGAGGAGATTATCACAAAATATACACTTTTAGTTCTAAGAGTAGGAATTATGAGCAATTACCTCTTGTCTGTGAAACTCCTAATCCTATTGACCTGAGGACTAATTCTGAATATACTACAACTTTGTCAATGAATTTTTCATATGTATATCATCAACATACTGTTGCCTCAGTTGATATTGTGCAGAATTCATAATTTTTTATTATATTTGTATGAATTATTGATT
>CAZZHT010000010.1:0-2776 GCA_964653825.1 uncultured Methanosarcinales archaeon | reverse complement strand
GTTGATATTGTGCAGAATTCATAATTTTTTATTATATTTGTATGAATTATTGATTTAAATGAATCTTGATTATGAGTAAATTTAAAAGTTAAAAAAGAAATGAAAATGTTAGAAAAGCTAAAAAAAGTGAAAATATTTAAATACAAAATAGAAGATAGCTACATTTTGTTTTTGGTTTGTTATGATTTTTGTTTGTTAGTAATGTGATTAATTGGTGTTTGATTGATTATTTTGGTATTTGAGCTTTGCTATTATGTTGAATAAAGAATAAATGATAGATAAAATGATAGAATCAGATGATTAAATATGTGATTAAATATATGATTTAACATAATCAAATATGCAATTAAATATGTAATCAAATGTATTATTAAATATGTGATTAATGTGTGATAAAATATCGGATGAACTCTATTATCGTGTTCATAAATCATTGTATTCAATAAGAGGTAAAGAATATACCAAAAAATATCAAATGATTGTTATGGGTGTTGTAGGTGTTGAAATGAAGAATCTGTTCCTTGTGGTTGGAGTTGTTTTCTCTCTTTTGTTATTGTCTTTAGGGTTAAGTGGGTGTAATCACCAATCTAAGATTGACAGTGGATTAGAATTATCCATTGCTAATCCTAATCACTATTATAAAGTTTTGGTTGGTAATGGCTTTCATGGTTCTAATAGTGGGGCTTCAGATTTGGGTTATATGAGGTTTTTTATTAATAATTATGGCCCTGTTAAGGTTAATGGTAATGATATTGTGGTTGTTTTAAAGGGATTTGATCCAAAATACGTTACTTTTTCAGATGATTCTAGTGAGAGTGACGCAACTACCCGATTAATATCCGGTGGAGTGAATTCTCACTACGCTTCTTTTAGGATACTTGATGATGTCGGTGGGGCTTCAATGGATAGTGATGGTAATCTTGTTCCTTATCAAATTCCTTTTTTTATTGATTTGAAAAGCCAACCTGTTCAGGATCCGAATGTGAGATCCTATGATTTACCATTAGCAGTAGACCTCTGTTATTCTTATAAAACAGATAAAACTGGTTCAATCTGTTTGGATAAACATCCCTATGATGGGATGAAAAAGAATTGCAATTTTGGTGCGGTTTCTTTCTCGAAACAAAATAATCATTTTCCAATTATTATTAAGAGTATTAGTGCAGATGTTCTTACAAATGGTTTTTCTCTTACCGTGACTATCGAAAATGCTGGTAAGGGTTATCCTATCTCTGATATTAACAATTGTGGATTTTCTCCTTTAAATGAACAGAATAGGATAAATAAACTAAATTTTAAGATATTTAATGGGCAAACCTATGTTGATGGTGATTGTAGTCCGGATTCTGATTTAGGATTAAACACACAAAATCTTGGAGTTTTTAATTGCTATTTTGATGATCAACAGCTTTTTGGTAATGTTAATTCGGCAACAGAATTTAGCTTTAATATTACTTTGAATTATGACTATATGGTTTCGAAGAGTTCAAATATCAAGTTTGATTATGTTAGGAGGTAGTGTGTTTCAATGAATAAATTGTGAAGTTTTTTCACTTTTTTGTCTAAGTTGGTTTTTTTGTTTTAGTAAGTTTTAAAAATAATGGGGTTGTTATTATAAAATTATGGATTTTATTATGATTTTCTTGCTAATACTTACTTTTCTCGTTATTTATTGGATATTCATTGGTGAGAAAATGCAGAAGAGAATGTTTGGTGAAAATGAACCTAGTTTGAATAAGGTTAGGGTTTTAAAGCAAATTTATGATTTAAAACAAAAGCAGAAAAGTAATAATCAAGCAGATGATAAAAATAGTGAAAATATTAAAAATATTGAGAATAGAAAAGCTACTGGATATGATGAATCTAACGAGTCTGATAAATATAATAAGAATAACGAAAGTGAAAGACCTTATAAACTCAATGAGCTAAATCAAAGAGAGGGGTTTCAAAAAAAGAGGCAATAAAAGAAGGAATTATGAATAATACTTGCTCAGTGGTCAATGTGTATAACCTATAACCTTTATAATCTTTATTATCTCTATAACCTCTGTAGTTTCTCTAATCTCCAGAGATTAATAAAATCAGAATATAATATTAATAAGGTATAATATTGATGAGATATGGTATATTAAAATCAGAGATTAATAAAAGTAACAACACTACAAATAATAACATAACAAATAAAGTAGGATGAATCAAATTATAATAATGCTATGTTGATGTGTTTGAGGGTCTGTTAATATGAAAGAAAATAACATCTTGAAATCTGTGAACGAATTGCTTGGATTGGAGGATCTTGATAAGAGAGGAGAGTTCTTTTACGAGAATAAATTGTTTTTAAAAGATAGTAGTGATTATAAGCTCAGTGAGAAACTCTTTTATTTTGTTATTGCAAGCTTTACGATTTTCTTATTTCTCTTGAATCTATCTGGTAGTTTGTTTTTCTTTTTTGATTCTTTTTATACTTCTGCTGTTATTGCAATTTTGTCTCTTTTTTTGGGTATTGTCTTTATTTATTATATAGAGTATTATAATTTTAAAGATCATCCTATGAGACATCTCAGTGCCTTTGTTATCGTTAGTATTGATCTTTCAATGCTCTTTGTGATTTTGTCTCTGTTATTCTCTTTTGTTCCTCTGTTGAGACAAATGTTTTTTAAGATGTTTTTACTTTATGTGATTTCTGCTGTTGCCTTTATTGTGCCTTATTTCTTCTTGGCTTTTTTTTATTACCTCGATAAGAAATTTAATTATGATTAGTTATCACTGATTAATT
>CAZZHT010000009.1:13812-18606 GCA_964653825.1 uncultured Methanosarcinales archaeon | reverse complement strand
GAGATGTACTGATATACTCCTTTTTAAACTTCAAATACTCAGTAGAGTTAACAGTCTCGAAGTCACTCGAACTCTTACCTTCCAAATCCATCCTAATCTGATTAGTATACTTTCTCCGAATTTCATCAAAGGTTTTCTTGTCCATAAAACATTAGCTCCAAAAGTAAGATATTGAAAGATTTAAAAAAGTAACTAAAGTTAAAAGAGTTCTTAAGTAAATAAAGAAAAAAAGCAACAACAATCACTCTTAAAAAAACATTTTCCTAAAAATCATTTCTTTTTTGACTCCAACTGACTAACATAATCATGATACCATTTTTTCCATCGAGTAAATATTTCATTACTATCTAAAGAGCCCACATCATTTTTTACATCATTTGAAATCTTATGAAACATATCATTACCAAAAATAACCATTTTTGCTTCAAGGAGGTTTTCATCTCCAACACTCTCTGAGACCTTAACTATTTCTTCTTTAATCTTAGCTCTCAGCATGATGTTATCCCAAACCGCCTCCCAATTTCCACTCCATTCCTTAACCTTTGATGCAATTGACTTTAAAATCTCTGACTCACCATCAATAACCTCCTTAGTTGGTACAAGCTCATCCTTTCCAGGGTCATACTTTAAAAGATCAGTAAAACCATTCTCTTGCATAGGGTCGTTCTCCCATTGCTTTCCAACCTCAGAGATCTGTGTAACCCTACGCCATCGATGTAAACCATCTGCTGACTTTATAGGATTTGCAACCACAATAATATCAGTGGCCTTAAACGATGTTCTTGGAACCTTAAGATCATTAACAACCCTATCAAAAACACCATAGGGACTATCGCCGTGAATTGTTCCTGCAACAACATTAGCCAAAGCTCCAACTCTCATTGCCTCATACAACGCCCGCGCTTCAGTACTTCTCACTTCTCCAACAATCAAACAGGAATCACCCAATCTCAGAGTAGTTCTAATTCCCTCATCAGCACTAATCTCTGATGTTGTCTTTGTCAGAGCAGAGGCCACTTTCATAGGTTGAATATTATAACCAAGCTTTCTTAGAGAAGTTGTTGGGAGTTCAAGAGTATCCTCAACAGTAATCATTCTATACTTTCTCATAATCTCAGTCATAAGGGCACCAAGAAGAGATGTCTTACCAGCACTTCTCGTACCTGCAATAAGCATTGTCCTAGCACCATCAATAATAAAACTCAATAGTCCGGCTCCAAGGGGATTAATCATTCGATTCTTAATAAACAAAGGCAGTGTCCATGGTTTATCCCTGTGCCTTCTAAACGCATAAGCAAGACCGGTTGGGTCTAATGGCCTAGAGATAACAGCAACCCTTGCATTTGCATGTGGAAGAATTAACTCAGTATCCAATATAGGATTAGCTTCATCCAAAGGTCTTCCTGAGAGCATTCTCAGCTTAGAAGCCCATGATTCTGCTTCTCCTGTTGTAGGAACGATATTAGTCATACAATCATCGTAATCAGAATGAACCAGAAACATAGGAATTCTGCCCATGGGGCTATTAATAGTAACATCCTGAACCTTTTCATCTGATAAGACAACCTCGATTAAACCAAAACCAACAGTATATCTCACAAGTATCTGAGCAAGATTCTCAAGTTCATCAGGAGAAACATCAATATTGTTATAGCTTGCCAACTCATCAAGTAAATCTCTACCAATATGGTAGAACACCTGCCTCATTCGTTCGGGATCAACGAACTCAGATTGTTGGGGTTTGTGTTCCGCCAGAATACTTCTAGCCATATCTAATAACTCATAATGCTCTTCAGACAATCTAAACTCTGGCGGTATCACATGGTAAAGATACTGAACATTATCAGGGAGAGAAAAGATAGTAACTTCTGTATCCTTATTATCACCAATAAAATAAGAATCAAGCTCTTCAGCATTTTTTGGGAAAGCTGACATAAGCTTTGAATAAATGAAATTCGGTTTAATTAGAGGGTTAAATAGTTTTGAATAGACTGACCTATCACCTATATGATACCCATAAATATAATTTGAAGCCACTCTCATAAAAGATGTCTTATCTAACAGAGATAGAACATAATCTATCTTTGATATAAATCTTCTTGCCTCATTAGCAACCTTTTCATCATTAATTTGATCTAAAAGAATTTTCTGTTCTCTAACAATTCTTTTAAGCTTAACATATGTTCCAATGGGATCCTCTCTTAATCCACCAAATATTAACTCT
This sequence comes from uncultured Methanosarcinales archaeon, assembly GCA_964653825.1. GTDB lineage: Archaea > Nanobdellota > Nanobdellia > Woesearchaeales > CAZZHT01 > CAZZHT01. The sequence continues at coordinate 16,382 of CAZZHT010000009.1, read as the reverse complement.
TTAATCTTAGCATACCTCTCAGCAGCCATATGATCAAATTGCGGACTTCCATTAATTGAAGAGTATGCAAATAACTTCTTATCTCGTGCAATCTTATTGTATACATTAGCAATATCCATCAACATTCTCGTTTGTGGATAATCATAAACGTACTCCCTATTCTGAGAAATAACAATCTTCGTAATATTATCTGATTCGGATAATCGCCCAATAATACAAGCCATAAACTCAGGATTCTGCTCAATTGACGGAATAAAAGTCGCACCACTAACATTAACCTTGAGAACAACATCCTCACCATCGTTTTCAATAGAATAATTACTACACAAACTCTTATCATTAATAGTTGCCATACAAATTATAATATCAATTTAATTAAAAAAAGTTGTGTTATCTCTATTAAGTGAATAGTCGGAAAAGAGTTGTAAAATAATTATAAGATAATTATAAAATAATTCTAGAGTATTTGTAAAATAGTTGTAAAGTGATTGAAAAAAACGAGAGATTCAAAAGCAAACAAGAAATAAAAACTGCAATCAAACCAAAAAATAGAACAAAATACAAAAAATAAAAAAGAAAGAGAAACAAGATGAAAGAGAATAAAATAAAATAAAAAAATTAAAAAATAAAACTAAAAGAGAGTAGTATAACAGAATAATAGAATAAAGAATAAAAATTAAAAGCAAGAATAATAGAACAATAGATAAAAAAATAGAAGAATACAATAAGCCCTTAAAAGCTAATAATTAAAAATGAAAAAACCATAATGAAAAATAGAGAATAAGTAATAAATAATTTAAAAAAGAATAAATAAACAAAAAAAAGAAAACAAGAAATAAAAAACAGATTAGATAAAGTTGGCGAGTTTCTTAACCAAATCAATCATTCTATTTGAATATCCCCATTCATTATCGTACCAAGTAACAATCTTAACCATATTATCAATAACCATACAGTGGTCCCAATCGATAATTGATGAATTAGAATTACCAACAATATCCTTAGAAACAAGTGGCTCAGTTGTTAAATCCACAATTCCCTTAAATTTGCCATTAATTGCTTCCTTCAACGCATTTAAAAGTTCATCCTTTGTAACACTTCTTTTTAGTACAGCATTAAAATCAGTAATTGAACCATCCACTGTTGGAACTCTGAATGCCAAACCATTCATCCTGCCCTTAAGTTCAGGGATTACCTCTGTCACAGCAATTGCAGCTCCTGTAGTTGTTGGAATGATATTTGCCGCTGCACTTCTACCTCTTCTGAAATCTTTATGTGGAGCATCAACTAACCTCTGATCTGAGGTATAAGAATGCACTGTACTCATAAACGCCTTATCAATCCCAAAAGCATCATTAAGTATCTTAGCAACAGGAGCCAGCGAGTTTGTAGTACAAGAAGCATTTGAGATTAAATTATCTTCAGGTCCAATCTTATCATCATTGACACCCATAACAAAAACCCTCACCTTTTCTTCTCCCTTTGGAGGCGCTGAGAGAAGAACCTTTTTAGCTCCTGCCTTCAAATGTAGTTCCATTTGTTCTCTATGTCTGAAAATTCCAGTGCTTTCAATAACAACATCAATATTTAGGTCTCCCCATGGCAATTGAGCAGGATCCCTCTCTGAAAGAACCTTAAGTTCCTTACCATTAACAATAAGGGCATGGTCATTAAAATCCACAGTTCCATTAAACTTTCCATGAGCAGAATCATACTTAAGCAAATAAGCCAATTGCTCTGGACTTGCCAAATCATTAATAGCAACAAAATCAATTTCAGGGTAATTTAAGCCCACCCTATAAACCATTCTACCAATTCTTCCAAATCCATTAATTGCAACTCTCACCATATTTTATCACCTTTCTTGATTAATTAAAAAATAAACAAACAACAAAAATCAAACTCATAAAGGACAACTACAACACTAAAATAAAAAACATCATACAAAAAACGAACCACATCACCAAAAAGAGAATCATAATAAAAAATTTCAAATAAACATTAAAAAACTTTCTATTCATAAACATATTATTCAACATTAATAAACATATCGTTTAACCTTAAGTACTAAATTAAATACAACTTAAATTAAATACAACCCATACCAAACACAACCCACATCAAACACAATTCAATCAATACAATTGCTTTGGAATAAAACAATTGCTCTGATATAAAACTGCTTAAAAATATAACATAACCCGCTTAAAGATACTTTCTTAGGTACTCATATAAATAACTTACGAAAATAACAACTCACAAAAACGATAACTTGTGAAAATCACAAACTCAGAACAACTGCAAAAATAAACATCAAACAATAAACAACATAAACAACAGAACCTACATAATTTACAAAAATCACATGATAAATGCCTGGCTAAAAAGTATTAACTGACCTTATGTTAACTAACCTTATTATCTGCGAATTGCCTCAACAGGCCTTAAACGTGCTGCTTGTTTCGCAGGAAAGATACCACCAATAATTCCAAACAAAACAGATACTATTAATGACCCATAAATAAGTAATGGACTAAAATCAGGAACAAGCAAATTTGACCCCATATAAT
>CAZZHT010000009.1:9187-13712 GCA_964653825.1 uncultured Methanosarcinales archaeon | reverse complement strand
CCATAAATAAGTAATGGACTAAAATCAGGAACAAGCAAATTTGACCCCATATAATTAAAAATAGCATATTGGACCACTTTAGCCAATCCAACACCTAATCCAACACCAAGAATACCTCCAATTAATCCAAGAATTGCAGATTCAATTAAAAATACCAAAAGAATATCCCCATCTCTTGCACCAATTGCTTTCATAATTCCAATATCCTTCACTCGCTCAGTAACAGAAGTATACATTGTATTCATAATGCCAAAAATTGCAACAATTAATGCAATAGCCGCGATACCAAGCACAACCAACTTAACCACTGAAAAAATTCCGTTAATTTTACTAGCAATTTGATCAGGGGTTTGAATCTCAAAATTTTTTGTGTCATTGTTGACATGTCTTGATTTAAAAAGGATTCTTTCAATTCTATGACTTACCGCAGGTATCTCTGAGGTATCACTTACTCCCACAATAATCGAGTAGACCTGATTAGTAATTCCCAATAATTTTTTAGCTGTAGGTATAGTCACAAGAAGAGAACTGTCATCCATTCTGTCACCAATACAATCCATAACACCAACAATCCTATAATTTTGGCCCTTTAGATTCAATTTATCGCCAACACTCAGCGGTTTAGAAAAAACGACATCCCTCTTAGTATAGTCGCATCCAACAACAACCTTTGAATCATCGTTACTCTTCAATTCCCTGCCCTTTTTTACCTTAAGGTTTTCCATTGATTCAATAATCCTTCTAGAAGAATCCAAGGGATAAGCAGCCACAAAAACATTCTTAACCTCCTTACCATGACTCACCGTAACAATACCTGTTAAAGCATAACTCACTCCTGAAACCCCTGAGATACTCTTTATTTTATTAACATCATCTGTTGTAAATGGATTTGAAATTGAGCCAAAAGAATTCATAGGTGTAACAAAAATTTTATCAGCGCCCATCATATTAAATTGATTTTGTATGGATTCTGAGAAACCATTTCCCAAACTAATTAGTGAAACAATAGCAGCAACACCTATAAGTATCTCCAAAGCAGTCAAGAAAGTTCTTAATTTTCTTTTCCAGATATTCCCTAAAGCCAACTTAAGAAAATCATACAGCAAACGCATCACCCTATAAAAGACAAAAGACAAAAACCACTAAAAAATAATTCCAAAAATGCTCAATTAAAATGCTCAAATAACACTATTAAACACTAACAGAGTATACAAAAATAATACGGAAAAATCATAATCTTAAAAATCACTAACATCGATAATATCAACAACAGATAAATAATACAAAAATTAAATCATTCAAAAACAATAAATAAGAGCATTCCAACTCTTTTCAAAAACAATTGTTACTAAAAACACTAAGGTTAATAATTTTAAATATTAGTGGACATTTATTTAATTTATGAATTTTTACTTTTATTAATCATTATCATTAACATATATGTAAATCATCCATTACTAACTATTATTATTAACACTTGACATTTATTATTAACAGACATTACCAACAAATTATTCATTATTAACGAACATTATTAACACTCAACTATTATTAACATATATTACTAACATTTACCATTTATCATTTACTACTTTTAATAGTGATTTTCACTGATGTGTTATTTATTTTCACTTATTAACAATCATCAACAAATCTCACTCCTGTTAAGAATGGTTTGCTTCTGTTAAGAACTGTTACTTCTGTTGAATACGGTTACTTTTATCAAATACTTTTATCAAATATTAGCTCTATTAAATTTAGAAATTATAAAATTCTCTAAAGAAAATCATGCTATTTTTCACATTATAATCACAAATTCAATATTAAGAAACAATATATCCTCATAATTCAATAATAAGAAATTCAGCGATACTTTTCCATAAGTGAAAAAATATGTTTTTTCTTTGTTTCAATTTCCTTTATCAACTTCGATAGCTTACTATCAAGATTATCAAGATTCTTTAATTCAGAAGCATACTTTTTATTCTTTCGATACTTAGGGTCATCTTTAATGAGCAACATTCTTTCATGAATATCTTTTGAAAGTAATTCAGTTTTCAACTCATACTCTTCAAGCTTCTCAAACTCAGAGAGCAATGTCTTATACTTTTCCCTCTTTTTACTATCCTCATCAGAAGAATATCTATCTTTTACATTAGAGACCTTACTTTTATTGATACTCTTATGCTTGCTCTTATTTTTACTTTTATCTACATTCTTGCTTTTATTATCTCTAAATCTAGATTTCTTATTGTCATCATCATTAAAATCATCTGATAAACCAGATAACAAACTTGATGACACGCCTATATCACCAGATAAAAGATTTTTATAATTTGGGGGCATAACATAACCCTTTTCTCCATTATTGATTTCATCAATCATCTTTTTATTTTCTTCTTCAAGTTTGAGATTTTCAAGTATCAATTTGTTATCCCTAAGAATCCTACCACGATAGTCATCAAAATCAGACAAATCATGATTAACAAAACCAAGCGTAGACACATGTTCTTTACCCACACGATTTTTATCTGATGCACTTAAATTTGAGAAGCTATTTTCTTTATAATCTGAACCTCTAAGAAAATCATCATCTTGCTCAGCGTTTCTCTTACTTAGTTTATAATAAGCCATTGAGAAACCCTGAAACAACCTCTTAAAATCATCTAATCGGCTTGACTTAACAAAAAAGACATCAAAACCATCATAATTCTCTTCAGGGTTATCTGAGTTATCTGAATTATTTGAATTATTGTGTTTATGAGAGTTACCAAAGTTATCACGCTCACCAGCATTACTCCGGTAATTTTTCTCATCTTGATTGTTCTTATTGTTTCCATTATTTTTACTACTTTTATTGATTTCATGGGTTTCCCTGATTTCATTATTCCCATGGTTTAAGCCATTAATACTATCGTCAAAGTCAATATTGTTCACATCATCTTTATAATTCATATCACTCTCACCATCTATTTAAATATCATAAAACTACATCAAACAAAAATATAATATAATTACCAAACAATTACCAGAATACTAATTACCAAATTCTATTAATCCATCACCAATTCTATCAAATAATTACCCCTTTAACAACAAGTAATAGAAACACAAATAACAAACACAAATCACGCCCAAAAATCATCAATAATCATTAATAAATACTTTTTAGGTTAATTCACTTGAAACTAAAAAAACTCTTCTTCTTACTTTTCTTTTTTGTATCTTCTTCCAAATTAGTATTTGAAGTGTTTTGTGGTGCAGGAGGGACACTGTTATTTAACCCATTACTCGGATTGTTATTAAAAGTTCCATTCATCTGTTGCGTTTGTGGGTAATTACCTAAATTATTAGGGCTTGTAGGAACCTGATTTGGCTCATTACCTGACTTCAGAAAATTAGGCATTGGTGGAGGATTTTGACTAAAACTCTGTTGATAATTTGGTGGAAGGGTTGGAGCCGCACCAAAGTTACTAACACCTGCAGGTGATGGATTACTATACACTCTTTCATTATATCCGTATGCTCCATTTGCCGGGGCTCGCTGATTAAGTACCTGAGAAGCTGGATGGTTAGCACCAATCTGATTCGAATTACCCTGCGGGGGTGTCCTAATATTAGAGAGACGAGAAATTGCAGAAGTAGTATTCTCACTTTCCTTCCCAGATAAGAGATTGACTAAAAGCAGAATTCCCTTAGCAATAGCCTTATTCTGTTCGACCATCGTATCAAACTGAGAAGTCAAAGGCAGTATCTTCTTAACAGTCAAATCCTCTTCATGTTTTTCATCATTCTTCTGTTCGATTTCATGTTTACCTGCCTTAAAAAGAGCGATGAGATCTCTTATTGCCTTTGTTAGATTATTCATTGAATCAACAAGCTCATTCTTTGACTTAAGCTCATTACTTAAAGTGGTTTTCTTACTGAGATCCTGTAAATTATCATTAGGGGAAATAACAGATTTTAACTCTTTGAGCTGTTCTTTAATAGAATGCAGTTCTTTAATAGGAATAATTTCATATTCATCATCATTAGCCATAGATAACACCCTTTAGAGGAAGACAGATAAGGAAAGATTCTTATAATGAAACTAAAAGTTAAAAAAATCACAAAAAACGACAAAATTATTAAAAATAATATACTTCACAACATTAATTAAAATGACAATTATTAAAACTTTATTTTAACTTAAAAGTAGATAAACATAAAAAAGAAAATTTTTTAAACAAAAATAAGAATCCAACTTAAATCAAGAAATACAATAAGTTTAATAGCCAGTTAAAAATCTATAAATTTCAGAGAATACCAAAATCACACAGAAAAGCACTAAATTAACATTATACTCTATTAACACTATAATTAGCATTATAATACTAAATGAAGATACTTACTAAATTAATATCATAATCTAAATCATATCAAATCAATATTATAATCATAGCCCCGTAGTGTAGTGGCCAATCATTCAGGCCTTTGGAGCCTGAGACTCCGGTTCGAATCCGGACGGGGCTAATTTCATTCTACT
>CAZZHT010000009.1:0-9087 GCA_964653825.1 uncultured Methanosarcinales archaeon | reverse complement strand
GATTTCAAAAAGGAATCATTATTTAAATCTTTTTTTACGGATTCAAAATTCCTAACCCCGATATGGATACCACCTTTTTTAACCTTCAAATAACCTTTAAAATTAAATAGCAATGGATTCAAATTAATATGATAATCATCATTTTCTTTGCTTAAAACCAAAAAATCCGCGTAATAGGGTTGAATTACCTTAGTGATATCATCAGCAGAATTAACAGCAGGTCCATAAACAATAACTCCAATAAAGTCATCAAAAGAAGGACTATAATTAAGAACATAATCAACAAAGGAACCTAAATCATCAGTATGATTATTCCCTTTATCTTTCTGATTCTCATTTAATTTATAATGGATTTCCACCATTTTTAAAGCATTGAATAAATCCTCTAATTGAATGTGAAACTGTTGATAAGGCAACTTCTTACCCCTTGATTCTGAGAAACATAATCCATTTGGGAAATAGAGAGCACCATGCCTTCCAAAATTGTCAAAATTAGCAAAATCATCCAAAGAAAGATTGTACTTTACCATAAACAACAATAAGTAAATGCTTATTTAAATAATTTACTATTATGTAATGAAGAACAATCACAAAAATGATTGTTAGCAAAAGTGTTTTTCTTCTCATCTCATAGAATCCATCGAATAGAAATATTGATATAAGTGCTGATATAACTATTGATATAAAGATTATACAACTATTATAATCACAGAGATTCATCTGCTTGAATTTCCTATGAGATAAAATCAAAGCAGGCCTTTAAGCAAATCAAAATCCTCATAGAAAATATTTATCTTATTTCCTCCTGAATAGAGAATTGTTGCTGGATGTAGCATAGGAATAAGCTTTATTTCAGTATCGAAAATAACAACATCAAACACTTTCCCCCTAAGAGAAGTAATGCCCCTTTTACTCATCTCAGGCATATTACTTATACTAAAAACATACTTTGTAGCAAAATTTCCAAGAGTCACAATTATCTTTGGTTTAATGGTCTTAATCTCAAAACTCAACCGAGGTTTACAGTTTTCCAGCTCATTTTTATTTGGGTTCCTATTATCAGGAGGCCTACACAAAAGAGTATTTGTAATATAAACCTGATTTCTCATCAATCCAATACGATTAAGAAGTTTATCAAGTTCATTACCACTCTTACCAACAAAAGGAATTCCCAATTTATCTTCATTAAAACCAGGAGCTTCCCCTATGAACATCACACCAGAGAAATCATCTCTCTTAAGGACATTAAATGTTGGAAAGACAACCTGAGTTCTATTCTTATACAACTCAGGACATTTGTTGCAATTCTTATAATCAGAAAGGAAAATTCTAATTTTCAGATAAACGGACTCTTCCATCATCACCACTAAAAAATATTAAAAATAAGACGAGAAAAAATAAAAAACAAAAAACAGAAAAACAATAAAAAACACTAAGGCATAGTTTATTGTCTACGCTGATTCAACCCCAACCAACTTTATCTTAAAGTGCAAGGTCTTCCCCGCGAGAGGATGATTCAAATCCAAAAGGATTTCATCTCCTGTAACATCAAGTATCTTAACAGGGAAACTTTGACCCTCGGGCGTTTTAACCATCAGAGTCATACCTTTTTTAGGTTCCTGACCTTCAGGGAGTTGCTTCTTTGAAATCTTTGTTTTTAACTCAGGATTATAATCACCATATCCCTCTTTAGGTGAAACAGTGAACTCTTTTTCATCTCCAACTTCCATTCCAATAACAGCATCATCAAAACCCTTTATTATAGTTCCTGATCCAACGACAAACTCTATAGGATGAGAATGATCCCCATGTATAGATGTATCAAACACAGAACCATCATCAAATGTTCCCGTGTAATCGATTTTAACCTTATCGTTTTTCTTAACAGCCATAAAATCATCTCCATAATTTAGAACAATCTAATCCTATTTAATACTTGTGTTTAAATACTTATGTTTAAAAAAGAAAAATCAAATAAAAAAACAGATAAGAAAAAACAGGAACGATTTAAAAAAAAAGAGAACAAAAAAATAAAATCTAATAATCAAAAAACGGAACATTCATTAACTTATATTATCATTAATTAATAATCCAATCAATCATTCAATCAATCGTCAAATCAATCAATAATAAACCATCAATACATCATTGATAGGTTCTATTGACAAATATGTATCAACAAATCTTTTAGCAAAGCACTTTTAGTCAATTACCCTTAGCAAATCACTGATAAATTAAATTTTTATGTTCCTTCAGTTGCTTAATCATTTCACCACTGATTTTATCAATAGTATCATACTTAGGATGCCAATTCAAATCATTCATCAAAGTATCACCATTGACTGATTTAGGCCAACTATCTGCTATATTTTGTCTAAAATCTGGTTTATAATCAGCTCTAAAACCCCTAACATACTTTTTAATACTCTCGGCAAGTTCCTTTGCAGAGAAACTAACAGAAGGCATATTATAACTAGTTCTAACCGAAAGATTTTCGGGCTTAGCCATCATTAATTTAATAGTTGCATCAATAGCATCATCCATATAAGTCATCGGGAGAACAGTATCTTCTTTAACAAAAAACTCATAGAAACCATTCTTCAAAGCTTCCCTAAATGCCTGGACAGCATAATCAGTAGTACCATTAACAGCATTTGCTTTCCAACTAATTAATCCGTTGTAACGCAAACTTCTAAAATCAACTGCTTTATTCAAGAAATACCATTGTCCCATTAATTCTCCAAAAACCTTTGTAGCTCCATATACCGTTGTGGGCTCAAGGATAGTATGTTGAGGCACATTATCCTTTGGAGTTGTAGGACCAAAAACAGCAATCGAACTTGGATAAAAGACCCTTGTATAGTACTTTTCTGCTAAAGACAAAACATTCATCAAACCATTAATGTTGACATCTCTTGCAAGGGAAGGGTTCTTTTCACCATTTGCAGAAAGAATACCTCCTAAATGATAAATACTACCAACATTATACTTCTTAACAACTTTTTCAAGTTCATCATAGTTTCTAACATCAATTTTTTCATAGAAGAAACGCTGACTATTCTTATTAAGCCCATCATTAACACTCGACTTAGATAGCTCAGCACTATCACCTATCTTAGAATCCACAGCTTTTGAAATAAGATTATTAATATCATATGAATCAAAAATATCGCTAAGAATAATGTTTTTATCAGGATATTTCTTACTTAGACCATAGAAAAGATCAACACCAACTTGACCTAAAGCACCCGTAATAAGAATTGCACCCTTCTTAGGGATATCTTCATAAAACTTCATAACTTCAGATACCTTTTTTCGAACTTCCTCCGAGATTCCACTCCCATTGGATGTTCCTGCTTTATCAGAAATCAGGGTTTCGAGAGCCATATTTATCACCACTCAAATGTAGATATGACAAACATATAAAGATATCTTAACTAAACAACAACAAAGTTTAAATATTCAAAAAATTGAGTAAAAAAGGGGTATCCTCTTAAAAAATTTCTTTAAAAGCCATTCTTCTAAAAACAGCAAAAATAAAAAGTTTTATAAAAACAGAACATAATAATCACTAAGAAAATAAACTATTAGGAAGCAATAAAAATGTCAGAAGTAATAACTGCAGCAATTGCAGCAATTGCAACAATTGTGGGCTTTGCTATCGGTTACATCATTGGGTATATAATTGCCAAAAAAAGAAGCACTGCAACGAATAAAAACACTGATGTCACACTTCTCAACAACCTAAACAACCAAATTCTTGAAATAAAAACAAAATTAGAAGAAACAGAAAAATTGCGAAGAGAACTCACAGAACAGAGAGATAAACAGATAAGAGAAATAATTGAACAAAGAGATAAGAACCTAAAAGAATCAGAGGAAAAAAGGGACAAACAGATAAAAGAGATGCTTGAAGAGAGGGACAAAAGCATAAAGGAACAAGAAAACAAGAGAGATGAAGAACTAAAAGAAGCAATGAAGCAATTCATATCAATTACAAGAGTAATTTCAGGAACGAAAACCCGCGGTAACTTGGGCGAAAATATACTAAAACAAGCATTGTCAAATGCAATTCAATCAGGATTAATAACAACCAACCTAAAAACAGTCAATGGAGAAGTAGAATTTGCTTGGGATCTTAAAGATGGAAAATATATACCTATTGACTCAAAGATGCCTGATGTATTTGAGGCCTTAAAACAGTATAACAACGAGAAAAACACAGAAGAGCAAAAGAAACTAAAAAGAGACATAATAAATAAAGTAAAGAAGCATATCTCAGAAGTAGAAAAATACAAGAACCTACAAAACACCATTGACAAATGTATTCTTGTCGTACCAGAATCTATAATAGAATTATATCCTGAGTTAATCACATTAGGTGAAGAAAACAACATCTTCATAACATCTTATAAGAATGCATTCACAATCGCATACCTCCTATCAGAACAGTACTATCAACTCAAAGAAAACAAAGATATTGGTGAATACAAACAGATATTAGAGAAGATTTACAGCATAGTAAAATCAATAGCCCAAAAAACAGAGACCATTGACAGAGTCATAGTTCAACTAAGAAATGCAAACGAATCAATAAAAACAGAAATACAAAAAATCAACCGAGAGAAATACAAAAGTCAACAACAATAATCAAAACCAACAAAAAAAAACACCACAAAATAGAATGATAAATAAAGTATGATAAAGTTTACATTTTTATTTTTCTACGACTTCTGCTACAATGCTTTTACTTTTGCTACTTTCGAGAATGCCGCTTACTCATTCCTCTTTTATCACTTCTTCCTCTTTTAAAATAAAAAACAACTCCCACACCAATCAAAGTAAAAATCAACATTAATAGAATAAACAAAAAGCTAAGACCTTGAGATTTATTCTTAGAAGAAAGATATTGAGTATAATTTCCTGATTCAACTGCTTTCCAAGATGAATTTTCCTCAGCCACATTAAAATTTTGTTTTTTACCTAAGCCCTTTCTTGTTGCCACAACCATTTCTCCAGGACCAACCATAACTGATTTCCCAGTAACCTTACTCGTAAAATTCACATGCCCTCTTATAACTTTAAGCGTTGACTGTGTTCCTGTTTCCTCTGTAACAAGTATTGTTCCCTTTATACCTGCAACCGCTTGAGACATATCAACATCCATAGTTCCATCCTTCATCATTCGCTTAAAATTAGTTTTAATCTTGCCCCATATTAGTTTAATCTTATTCTCATTATTAGATGGAGCAGCCAATATAACCTCTGAATCCGGTTTCATAACGAAATGAGTCATATCCGATAGAGAAAGAACACAGGTACTATCATCTCCTGTTTTAATATGATCATCTCTATGTAAAACCATATCTATTTCAGCAGTATCCCAGCCATCTTCATCATTACACGGTCTTACTGAAACCTCTCCATCATAATCGCTAAATCTAATACCCACATCTCTTTTATAATTATCGGGCTCTGAGCAACCACTATCATCACCTTGATTTAGAATCTCCATCCACTTCTCAAAAGCAGAACTATCCTTTATGATAGGGTGTACTTCTTTTGCATATCCCAAACCCATAAGAAACTTTGTGTCATTGGGTTCCATTCCTTCAGGGATGTTATCAAAGGATATCATCTTTCCACCTACAATATGAGCAATTGGAAATTTAACTCCCTTCTTATCAACATAGTAAAACGTACCATACGGACCACCAGAGAACTCAAGATTACTAACAAAAGTCGTATCAACATAAGGCATGCGTACATTTTTCTTCTCAACAAAATTCAAACCATTTGCTCCCTCTTTGCTAACGACATTTTTATACGCTTGACCCAACACATAGGTTCTAGTTAACTTTGCCTTACCGTAGCTTGACTTAAAAATAAATCCCTTTTCGCCACCCATTTTTCCAACATTCCAAAACTCAAACTTGTAACGCACGGCCTCAATAGGTATCTTAACTCGCTGGTCATATTCTCCCTTTGGAGGAGGGTAGCCAAACTTTTCTCCCACAGCAGAAGCACTGTATAATCTTCCATCTACTGCAACAGAATCAATCGCATTGAAGTTACTAACACCCTCCGCAGTAACATAAGTTTTAACAACCTCAAAGGGAACATCTGCAAAAACAGGCAAAGCATAGAAGACAAATAAAAGAACTAAAAAGATTGACAGAAATCTTAACCTCTTTGAACCATTTAAACTTAACGTAGTTTCATATAATTTTCTCATTTAATAATTAAAGATATGTGAATCTTATATAAAGCTTTCTAAAAACTCACAAATTAATAAAAAACTAAAATAAAAAACTAAAAATGTAATCGCAAGATAAAAATGCTATCTCAATTGAGAAATAAGGATTACAATCACAATTAAGAAAAATATATAAATAAGAACGCTTTCCAATACCTCTATGGCAAGCAATAAAATCCAAATGCCCATGTCCCAAGGCGGACTTATAACCTATTATGACGAGGACAACTCAAAAATAAACCTAAAACCAGGTCATGTAGTTGTAATGGTAATAATCATTATAATCCTACAGCTCTTTCTAATAGAGTATGGTTATACTCTTATTGGACTTCAGTAAAAATAGGAAAAACAAAGTACTTAACATAAAAGGATAAAAACAATCATAGCATCAACTTAAGTATAAAAACAATAGCTATAATAAATAAATCCTCAACCCTCTTCTTCTTATTTAATGGATAATTAAATCCAGCATAACAAAGATAAAACCAAAAAAACAACACAGCTTGAAACAAGAAATAAAAACCATTAACAACTTTAACATCTCTTAAAATCGGAAAAGTCAAAAAAACAACAAGCAGGGTCATAACTTCATAAGAACCATATTTTTTAATACCCCTATTTTCATCATAAACCTTTAGATTTCTGCTCCTACTTTTACTATCACCTTGTTTACTACTCTTCTCATTTTTATTTTCATTTTTAGAGCCCTTTTTATTCATGCTTTCAACAAAATTTTCACTTTTATTTCTGTTTTTACTCCTGTTTTCACCATTAAGCTTACTATAATAGACATATAACACAAGCCATATCAAAAAAACAGATAAAACAACAACAAAATCAAATGATAAGAAAGATAAATATAAATTTAGGCATAGAGCTGAACCCAAAAAAAATCCAAAGCCAAACTTAAGATAAGGTTTAATATAACCCAATTCTTCCTTAGCGACCAGATTTAACATAAAGGAGACCAGAGGTAAGAGCACAAAAATCACAGATATCAAAACAGAAGTAATCATCCCAAAAACCATATCTATCCCCTACATTCACCTGAGCACAAATGCCCCTCTTTAAAATAATTAACAATCTCCTTAATAATAATATTTCTCATTGCAGGGACAAACCTTATTGAACCTGCTCTTTCATGACCTCCACCTTCAATTGAAGCATAATCATACTTCTCATTAAGCAAATCAATAATGAAGTTAATATTAATCTTAACATCATCAGATATCCTAATTACAGTCATAGAATCAGAATATCCTATCACAAAGATAGATTTTTCGTTGTACTTGTTTTTAAGATAATCAAAAAGCATTCCAGTTGACTTACCCATTGATGGATACCCCATCTCAGTACTATCCTTTAAATTAACAGTAGCAATAACCTCATCACCATCTTCTTCAATCTCAGAGAAATGAATCAAGTTTTTCATTCTATTCTCTTTTTTTGCATTAACATCCTGAATAATCAATTCAACCAACTGCTTCTGTTTATCCTTGCTTCTACCAAAAATATCATCAACCAGAACATGAGATTCCATATTTCTCAGAGATCTCGATTCAAAATCAATAACCTCTGCAAGTTCTTTTAGATAATCCAGAGAGTATCCTAAACCCTCAGCAATCTTTAAATACTGATTAAATTCAGGACCACTTACCCTATCACCAACACCTGCCAGAGCAGCAATATAATTTATATTATCACAACCTCCGTTAATAAACCTAGCCAGTTCTGTTGAAAGCATTCCTGCTGAAAGATTAGAATTACCACCAACTAAATAAGGATTGATATGAACATCAACAAACCCATCAATCAAACTCTTTCCGTTTTCAATCTTTCCCGGAAAATGATGATCAACAACAACAATTTGACAGTTATAAATCTTGGCCTTCTTGATTGCCATCAGATCCTCCTGTGTTGAACCATTATCAACGACAATAATTAAGGACTCTTTTAATCCAAACTTAGCCATGGCATTCAGCATCAAACCAAGATCCTTAGTAACATCATCATAATTATAAAAGGGAGTCGCACTGGGGGCTCTTCTATAATACTTCCAAGCAGAATCACCCTGAACATCAACAATCATAGGATATATAGCTCTTTCAAGTGCAATTGCAGAAGAATATCCATCGCAATCATTGTGATGTCTAATAATGATTGGACGATTGTCATAAATTGCGGCTTTTATAAGCTTTGTTGCATCTACAAACTTTTGTTTTAATTTCTCAAGGACGTCGGACTCAACAAGAAAAGAATCTACAACAGGCATAATCTTTTTAGATACATGCTTATCTATTCTCTCTTTAACTTCACTGGTTTGTCCGTCATTTAAGAGACCGCCTTTAATGATTTCAAGCTCAATAACATTATTTCTTTTCTTAACATTCCCAAAAACATAGATAAAATCACCCACATTAAAATTAGGATAAGCTCTCTTACCGTTGTTAAAGGCAGTAGCCCTAATTCTTCCTGTACCATCATTTAAACTAAAAACAGTTGGCCCAGAGGTTTGATATATTGACTCTATCTTAACCATTAACCTAAACGACTTTCCAACATCCTTTTCACTGATATTTTTAATCATCTTATTATTATTTTCATTCATTTTGATTTTTTCCTCTGATTTTTTTTCTCATTACCATTCATATAATTATCATCATTCTTCATTATATCACGAATGATATTACTTAACTAATTACTCAATTGGGTTATTTAACTAAAATACTTAACTAAATTACTTAATTATATAACCCTTAATAAAATCATAATAAACTCTCATACAACCCATAACTAACTCTTATATAACGCTTAGATGATTCCTATATGAT
>CAZZHT010000008.1:14792-19274 GCA_964653825.1 uncultured Methanosarcinales archaeon | reverse complement strand
AAAAAATAATATTGGCAAGATTTGTAATATAGTAAGATAGTAATATCAGTGGATAAGAGAGAATTTAAGTAATAAAATATAAATAAACCATTAAATTATTTGGTAAATATTACACTGTCAAAGAATTCATTAATTATCCTTTATTATTATTTATTAAACAAATACGCTTTTAAAGAACTTTTTAATATATGATGTTGATTGTTTGTGTAATATAGTTATTAAACGATACGTTTTTAAACAACGAATAGTTAGTTTAAATAAAAAACCTCTTATTTTAAAATAGTGTAATAAAATCTCTCATCTAATTTAATATATAATAGGTAATCTCAGATAATAGGTAATATAAGCAATATAAATTAATGTAAGTTATTTAAATATAGGAATAGAGTAATAGGAGTGACACTTTAGCAGTATTAAACTCATATACAATTAATGTTTGTTATCCTGATAAGATTTGATGTCAAATTTAATATCAAACATACAAAAACAAAAAGATAATAAAAGAATATTAAAAAGATATAAAAAAATAAATTTTGTGAAAATGGTCAATTTTAATGAATTAAAGGGGTTTAGGACTCTCTATCCAGAACAATTAATGAGATATAAGGCAATTGAAAGAGAACTCTCAAAGATAGTGATGAGTTATGGTTATTTTCCAATCGAGCCTCCTGCACTTGAATACGGAGAGGTTCTGACTGCAAAAGGGGGATTAAGCCCTGATCAAGATAAAGAACTGTTTATATTTAAAGACCACGGTGGGAGATGGGTCGGATTAAGGTTTGATTTAACAACTCCAGTTGCAAGGATTGTAGGCACTAATTATGAGATTCAGAAGAAGATGCCTCTGAGGTTATTTTATTTTTCAAGAATGTGGAGGTATGAACAACCACAAAAGGGAAGATATAGGGAGTTCTGGCAGTTTGGAATTGAGTTGATAGGTTCTGAAGATAGTGGTGCAGATGCAGAGGTTCTTCTTATTGGATTAAAAGATATGATTTCTTTGGGGTTTGATAAAAATAACATTGAGGTCCATGTTTCACACAGGGATTTACTGAGAGGAGTATTAAAGCATGCTGGTATTGAAGACGATGATAAGATTGTGGAAATTATTAGGATACTTGATAAGAAAGGAAAGATAAGGGATGAGGATATTATTAAGAAAGTCGTTGATAGTGTTGGAAAGGATATTAGAGGCAAGGTGAGTGAGGAGGTTGAGAGAATACTCTCTCTTGAGTCAATGGGTTTTAACGAGATTTACGATGAATATCTCAAGAAGATTGAGAATTATAATGAGCTAACGAAGAATGCAGTGATAAGATTAAAGATGATTTTCACTTATTTAAAAGAGAATCTAAGTGTTGATGAGTACGCTTGCTTTAAGGTTGATTTGAGCTTAGCTAGGGGTTTTGATTACTATACTGGAATGATTTTCGAAACCTTCTTTGTTAGAAATCACAAGAAAGAGGGTGGTAGCTTGGTTGGTGGTGGGAGGTATGATAATTTGATTTCTCTTTTTGGCAATAAAAAAATTACTGCTGTGGGATTTGCAATTGGAGTTGATAGAATTATAGAAACCTTAGATGAGAATGGAATAGGAGATGTTTTTAAGTCAATTAAATCCTGTCCTAGTGTACATGTTATTTTTGATTTAAAGAATGAGGAACATAGGAAAAAGGCATTTCATATAAGAAATGAACTTGTGAGTAAGGGTCTTTCAGTTACAGTTACTCTAAAAAGTTATTCTAAGTTCAGAAAAATGCTTGAGAAAGAATTGAAGTATGCTGATTCAAATGATATACGTTATGCAATAATTGTTGATGATGATACTAATGATAATAACATTATTGTGAAGGATTTATACGAGAAAAAGCAAAAGATTATGAAATTCGGGGAGATTATTAAAATAATTATGTCAAGACGATGAGTAAAGATAGTGCTCTGTAATTAGGCATGAGCAAGATTCATTTATATTATTTCTATTGGGAATAGTTGATTACTTTCTAAAGTAAAACCATAATGTTCTTTATAAAATTAAATAATATCTCAATCATCTAGAGCACAAAAATCCAATAAGGAAAAAGATATTAAGAGCACAAATGTAAAGAAAAAGTCCTTAAAAAATATATAATTATATATATTAAATTAACTTTATCGTAAGATTTAAATATATCTAACACATACTACCTTTAGTTTTTTAGTATAGTGTTTAAAATAATAGAAGGTGAAAAAAATGGCAACAAGATGGAGCGGTTGGTTAGCTGCAGTTGGAGGAGGAATAGCTTTTCTTAATTATTTACCCAGCATGAAGTCATGGGCCCTCATTGTAGGAGCGTCAATGGCAATAATTTTCGGTATCTGGGCAGTATATGAGAAATAAATGTATTTTGATGGGAGTTTTTCTCCCTTTTTTTATATTTTAATAATTCTTTTAAGAAAATTCTTAATTAAACGGTTTAAGAGTTCTGAAATGATAAAGTGAGATGTTTTCGAGTTTTAGCCCTTTAAGAGGGGAGTACTACCAAATCATTAACAGATTATGCTTTTTCTCAATTTATGATTGACATTGTGTTTGTGTATAAAGTTAAGAGTACTGTTATCTAAAAAAGTGATAAAATCTTTTCATTTGATTTCTTATTTAAAGGTTTATCAAGCAAATTATCTTATTGATTTAATAATACTTTGCCAAGATTATTTGTTAACCAAATATTTCTTTAAATATCTAAAGGGACTGATTACTAAAATGATGGATTCGATTGGGGATTAATGTAGCTACCTATAAATAAGATGAGATTGCCTCTGCTTATATCAACTATGAAAAACATGAAGGGATGGTTTGCATCAAATTCAATTATCTTTTCATGTTTAGGTGGAAGTGCCGCTGTTGCTCGCATTTCAATTGCTGTTATCGCTGCTGCAACTGTTCCTTTTTCAGTTACATTAAGAAAGGTCTTATGAATTACTTCACTAATATAAAGTTGTTCATTACTTATTCCTGAAAAATTAGCAGAATGAGAATTAAAAGCATCACCCATTCCTAAATCTTTTAAATAAGAGTTTAAAATATACTGTGTTCTTAGGTTAAACCTTGGTAAATAAACATTAACCTTCTCCTTACTCAGATGATTCATAATATTATTGAATTCGTTGCTATTCAATTCAGAGTCCACTTTTGAAAGAGTGTTGTTATTTTTTGGCAAAAATATAATCATTGATAGTTTATCAGAGTTTGTAGATTTGTAAGGCAGTTCAACGACTTGAAATTTGCTGTTTTCATAATAATTTAATAGATGATATTCATCTGAGAAGGTCATCATTTTAGTTTTTACACTTTTTGTTGGAGTAATATGAAACAATCTATTCTCAGTTAAAGATTTTTCAAAAGGATAAACCCAGGAGCCATTAAAGTAAATGGCATTAACTAATACGACTCTTAGCAAAGGATCAGGAGCAAGATTATAACTAATCTTCCCATGTGTTTGTTTTTCTACCCATGTTGAAACATAATCTGCATTATGAGTTACTTCACCATGGAAATATTTTTGTATGTTGTTGAGATATGATGGGATAATGTTGAATCCCTGTTTCACCCAAATGAGATTGGCTAAAGATAAGATATAACTATCTTCCTTACTATTGTTTTTATTTAATTTTCTGTAAAGGTTATCGAAAGCCGTCAAGGTACCTTTTGTGTTTGGAATGCCTAAAAGGTTCTGCATCTGTTGCTCTGTTTTCCCTCTTGCTCCATTATAAGCCATTGATAATGCAACATAAATACTGAAAGGAGATAAAAAAGTGTTGCTATTTTGATTATATTTTTTTATTTCATCATACAGTTCGAAAGATAATTTGTTACTCATGTTGGATATTGCTACTTCTGTCTCATTTGCATTGGTTAGGTTTAATTTTTGCATTGAATGAGTTGTGTTAGAGTTTGTCGTTGTTTGATTTACCCTAGGATGAACTTCAACCTTACAGGAAGATAATGCAAGTAAAGGAACTATAAGTAATGCAATGACTAACAACGAAATTAGTAAAGATTGTTTATTATTCTTTGATTGAATGGATATTGCATGCGATAATCTTATTTGTTTTTGTTTCATTTTTTATAGACCTCCTTTTCAGACTTCTTTATGAGCAAGATATTGAAGTAGTGCGTTATTAACATAATGATAACATATACAATAACTTATATCTTTTCTACTAAGATAATAAGTGATTATGGTCATTTGATAATATAGTATGCTTTGACAAAGGTTATTAAGCACTATCAATTTTATATGTAATTAATGTAATAATTTCTTTTATTGTTATTCTTTTTATTTTTTTCTATTTTTTTAGGTTCAAAACTAAATAAATTGTTATAAATTAACCTGCTGTGAATGAAACAGATGTGAATAAATGCCAGTGTTCTATAGTTTCTACTTTAAAATTATAAAAAAGTTTTATATAATTAGTTTGAGAGGAGTTTTTTAGAATAGGAAA
>CAZZHT010000008.1:10807-14692 GCA_964653825.1 uncultured Methanosarcinales archaeon | reverse complement strand
TTTTATGGATTAAAAGAAATGAAAAGGACATAAATTGAGAATTTATTTTAGTTGGAAATTTTAATGAAATTTAGATTGAAAATTAGAATTAAGATGAAAGGTGGAAAAATGGATAAGGATAAGCAATTTATTTTGTGGTTTGATCAAGTTGGAATAGAGGATGTTAAGTATGTTGGTGGAAAGAATGCGTCTCTTGGAGAGATGTATAGGTTTTTGACACCTAAGGGAATTAATGTTCCAAATGGATTTTGTGTGACTGCATATGCATATAGGTATTTTATTGAAAAGGCAGGATTAAAGGATGCTATTCAAGATGTTCTTAAGGATTTGAATACAAGAGATGTTAATCAACTGGCTGAGAAGGGAAGTAAGATAAGACATATGATTGTTTCTGCTGAGATGCCTCCTGAGATGAGAAGTGCAATTGTTGAGGCATACGGACATTTATGTTTGCAATACGGAGAAAATACAGATGTAGCGGTTAGGAGCTCTGCTACTGCTGAAGATTTACCCGATGCGTCCTTTGCGGGACAGCAAGAGAGTTACCTTAATGTAAGAGGGGAGCACCATCTCATCGAATCTGTTAAGATGTGTTTTGCATCATTGTTTACAAACAGAGCAATTTCATACAGAATTGATAAGGGGTTTGACCATTTTTCAATTGCCCTTTCGGCAGGAGTACAAAAGATGGTCAGATCAGATGTTGGGGCCTCAGGTGTTATGTTTAGTATTGATACTGAGACAGGATTTAAAGATGTAGCTTTTATTACTGCTATTTACGGTTTGGGAGAGAATATTGTTCAGGGAATTGTAAATCCTGATGAGTATTATGTCTTTAAACCAACAATGAAGCAGGGATATAAATCTATAATCTCAAAGAAGGTGGGATTAAAGGATAAGAAGTTAGTATACAGCACAGATGGAAATCACTCAACAAAAGAGGTTAATGTTGATGTGAGCGATAGAGAAAAGTTTGTTCTGAATGATGATGAGATTCTAACTCTTGCAAAATGGGCTACAGAGATTGAAGAGTATTATTCAAATAAACATGGACACTATATGCCTATGGATATGGAATGGGCGAAGGATGGAATTTTAAATAAGCTGTTTATTGTTCAGGCAAGACCAGAGACCGTTGAGTCAAGGAGAGATACAACAAAGATTGTTGAGTACAAGTTAAAGACACCTGGTAAGGTTTTGATTTCTGGAAAGAGTGTTGGACGAAAGATAGGTAAGGGCAAGGCCCATGTGATTAGAGATGTTTCACATATTGGAGAGTTTAGAGATGGAGAGGTTTTGGTTACTGAAATGACTGACCCTGATTGGGAACCAATTATGAAGAAAGCATCTGCAATTGTTACAAACAGAGGAGGAAGGACATGCCATGCAGCAATTATATCAAGAGAATTGGGGATACCATGTGTGGTTGGGACTGGTAATGCTACGAAGGTTATAAATACAGACCAAGATGTCACTGTCGATTGCTCAGAAGGAGATATTGGTTCCGTCTATGAGGGGCTACTTGACTATGAAGTAGAAACTAATAATCTTAAATCAGTTCCACAGACAAAGACAAAGATTATGATGAATGTTGGTAATCCCGACCAAGCCTTTGAGTTCTCTTTTCTACCTAATGATGGTGTTGGTTTAGCCAGGGAAGAGTTTATCATTAATTCATATATTAAGATACATCCCTTGGCATTGTTGCACTACGATGAGATTAAAGATGAAGAGGTTAAGGCGAAGATTGATCAACTTACTGCAGGATACGATAATAAGGCACAGTTCTTTATTGATAAGTTATCGTATGGCGTAGGTATGATAGTAGCAGCATTCTATCCTAAAAAGGTTATAGTGAGATTATCAGATTTTAAATCAAATGAATATGCCAGTTTGATTGGAGGAACATTGTTTGAACCAAAAGAGGATAATCCTATGTTAGGATGGAGAGGAGCTTCAAGGTATTATTCGGATAAATACAAGGAGGCTTTCGCTCTTGAATGTAGGGCTTTGGAGAAGGTAAGAGAGGTTATGGGATTGAAAAATGTTGTGGTGATGATACCTTTCTGTAGAACTATTGAAGAAGGAAAGAAGGTTCTTGCAGAAATGAAGAAGAACGGATTAGAGCAACATAAGAATGGATTAGAGGTTTATGCAATGTGCGAGATTCCATCAAATGTGATTCTTGCAGATCAGTTTCTGGATATCTTTGATGGGTTTAGTATTGGATCAAATGACCTTACACAGTTAACATTAGGTGTTGATAGAGATTCAGAGCTGGTTGCTAATGTTTATGATGAGAGGAATGATGCGGTTGTTGATCTGATAGGAAGTGTTATAGAGGTTGCTAATCGAAAGAATAAGTATATTGGAATATGTGGACAAGCACCATCGGATTATCCAGAGTTTGCAGAGATGCTCGTTAGAAAGGGAATAAAATCCATTTCGCTGAATCCAGATACTGTGATAGATACAAGATTAAATGTTAAAAAAGTCGAAGATCAGTTAGGACTATAAATGACATTATTGACTTTTTTTGTTTTTTGAATTTTTTGTTGTTTATTTGTTTTCGTGGTTTCAATGAGGATTTTTAGAGGTTAATGTTAATTTATGTATGCTAATGGGATTGATTTATTTTAAATTTTAATTTCAATTATTGCGTTATTATTTGTTTTAATCAGAAAATCGTATGTGTGAGGTAAAATTATGATAATGTATAGCAGAATCATGCCGAGAGGAAAAGCGCTTTTTCTTGCATATGACCATGGAATCGAACATGGCCCAAAGGATTTTAATCTTTTAAATTGTAATCCAAGGTATGTTTTTGATTTGGCTGTTGATGGAAAGTTTGATGCAATTATTGTTCAGGCCGGACTTGCTGAAAAATACTATGAAGGATATAAGGATAAAATTCCTCTGATAATCAAACTAAATGGAAAAACAAGTTTAGGTAATCGAGAACCATATTCTGCTGCTAACTGTTCTGTGAGAAGAGCATTGAAGTTAGGAGCATCGGCTGTTGGTTATACTATTTATCCAGGAAGTAAAAGAGAAGAAGATATGTTTAGGGAAGCTGGAATGATTATAGAGGAAGCACATGATCATAATCTGCCAGTAATTATGTGGAGTTATCCAAGAGGGGAGGGATTTGATGGTAAATCCACGCAAAATACTGCATACGCGGCAAGAGTTGCATTAGAATTAGGAGCTGATATTGTTAAGGTAGAATATGGTGGAGATGTTGACGGATTAAAGTGGGTTGTTAAGAATGCAGGTAAGACAAGAGTAATGATTGCCGGTGGAGAAAAAAAGAATGGAGATTGCGTTCTTGAAGAGGCAAGAGTGGCTATGGATGCAGGAGCATATGGTTTAGCAGTTGGAAGAAATATTTGGCAGAGTGATCATCCATTGCAGCTAGCTAATGCTCTTAGAAAAATAGTTTTTAATAATAAGAGCGTAGAAGAGGTTAAAAAGGAGTTCTGGCATTGAGAAATAAGAGAAATAAAATAGAGATGCAAAATAGGAAAATAAAATCAAAAGTAAAAGGGATTAAAATATTGTGAAAGTCGCAAAGGTAATCAGAGTGAACTAAAGTAAATGAGTAATGAGTAGAAGAAATAAAACAAAATAAAGTTGATAAAATTCTGATTTCATTTAGATTATCTATACTATTGTATGTCTTTATCTGATATGTTTTTAGGTTATAGATTTTTATTTTGTATGTTCTTTAATTATGTGAGTTATCAATGTCTGTTATTAAACATGACTCTCTGTATCTACTATTTCATGTATGATTCTTTATTATTGTATGATTTTCTTTCCATCAAATGATATCAGAACTGTCGTTAGTTTGTCTTTGTTTGGGCCATAGGAAAATGACCAAAC
>CAZZHT010000008.1:4771-10707 GCA_964653825.1 uncultured Methanosarcinales archaeon | reverse complement strand
TGTTGCTTGTGTTTGAGGTATAAGTATAAGGTATTAGTTTTAAAAACTGTATTCCTGAGTTGATGTTTGTGGTGGTGTCAATTACAGAGGAAGATACAAGGTTTCTAATTGAGTTTGATAAATTAAGCACTTCTAAACTGATTTCACTTCTATAATCATTTATAATTTTAATCTCATCTTCAGTGGGGTTTCTGTTATTTAAGAGGTTGCTTTTGTAAGTTATTGTTTCAGTTGATGGATTTAATTTTAGTTTTTTAACGAGAGTGTTGAATAATGTTCTATCTACAAGACCAAGAGACCATCCTTCACTTGTGTCTGAACCTGCAAAGCAACTGGTACTATCTGATTTAGTACAATCAATTGTAAATTCGTAATTTGAAAAGCTATAGTTTGAGGGTGTCGTTTGGATTGGAGTTTGTGATGGTTTTAGAGTAACATTTGTGTTGGTTTTGTTGACATTCGATGAAGGTTGAGTTGGGGTGACTTTTGAAGTGACTGCTGGAGATTGAATTGGAGAAGGATTGGGGGTTTTAGTTGATGAGTTGATGGTAATTATTGTGTTATTATTCGTGTTGATTACAGTTATTTTGTTTGATGAATTGGATTCATTGACTTTTGGATTATTACAGGAGGTTATTGATTCAAGTGCAATTATTAGTAAAGCTGCAATTATTACGGGTAATATAACTTTTGTTACTCTATTTGTTGTTCTTGATTTCATGGTTTCACCTGATTTTAAGATTGGATTAAACATATGCGGTAATAAAAATGAATAAAAATGAATAAAAACAAAAGATAAAACAAAAAATAAGATGCTTATATATTTTTATGTTAAATTTATATCTTTAGGTTAAACTTCCATACTTAAGTAAGTTATTTTTAATGTGATTGATGTATTTGTATTCACTGAATAACTATCTTAAGGTTTATATTGGTTGTTGTCTGGGATCTTTTGCTTTTAAGCACCAATGAAAAGTTATATGTTCCTGGATTTGCTTTTAGTGGAGGTAGTATTGCTATATAAAATTTGCCTGAGTCCTTAGGAGACAGAGTTAAGGTGTTTGGCTCTAAAACCAACCAACTCTTATTATCTCCCTCGATTGTCAGAGTATAAGTTTCATTCATGATTCCACAGTTGTTTATGGATAATGTATCAACTTTACTTCCACCGGCTTTTATGGTTACTGTAGCATTTGAAAGTACTGGTTTTAAACAGAAACATTCTAATTTTGGTCTTATTGTGATTCTTGAAGTGCTAAATGTAGATACTGAGGGATTTGTCTTTGAGTGTACTGAGAGCGCACAGAGATAGGTTTTTCCAGAGTCAGAGACATCTGCTTTCCCATGCAATGTTATTATCTGCTTCTGCTTAGAATCAATGGTGATTTCGTTTGTATTACTGGCTGGTTCTACCCAGGACGGACAGTTATATTTTATTGAGTAAGTGTCTGTTTTATTACCTGTATTTGTTATTAGAGCAGTGAGGTTAAATTCTTTCTCTGCGCATGTGTTGGCGTTACTCATTACTGCATTTACACCATAACAGTTCTTTGGAACAATTGTGACTGTTATTTCTTTTGTGAGATCTGGGTTTGATTGAGATGAGACCTTGAACACTAAATTTGAGCTCTTGTTGTAGGTGCATGGAACCTTTATAGTTCCTTTAAATTGACCTGAAGTCATAGGATTTAAAGTTATTTTCTGGTTTTCAAAGGATATTAATCTTGGATCTCCTGAAACTAAACCGAGGTTATAGGTGTCTTTCACAGAGCCCGTGTTTGAAACTTTAAAGTCGAATGGTGTTGAAGAGCAGGTACATAGTTGGTTTTCTAATGGGGCCTGCTTTAGAGTTGAATTTATTTTGAAATTATAACAGTTTTTCACGTTTAAGGTAATGTAAGCTGTGTCTTCACAACCATCTGCAGATGCTTTTATAATTGCCCTGTATGTTCCTGGCACTGAGAATGGATGTATTCTCGTTAGGAAGGTCTGTTCTCCATTTTTTGGTAAGAGCACTGATGAAATCGCAGGGATTGCCCAGGGGGCATTTGATGTGATTGTGAAGTTTGTTTTTTCACCAGTGTTTAGTAAACCAAGAACTTCAGCTGATTCTGTAATTTCATTGGAACAAATGGTTATGGGGCTTGGGCTTGAAACAAGTGATACACCACAGCAATTTTTTGAACTGTAAGTAGAGGTTAACTGCTTCTTTAGGTTATATTTGTCCAATAATGTTACAATAAGTGGGTGGGATCCTGATACCTTTGGTATGATTTTTAATGAAATCTTTTTTTCACTGTTAGGCACTAATGTGAACTTTGTTTGGTTCAGAACCCCTTGGTTCGATGATACTGTGTAGGTATCATCAACTTTGCCAGTGTTTTTTAGTGTGATGTTATAGGCAACAACTTGGTTGTTACAAACTGGAGATGGAACTGATGAGATTGATGCTGTGTAAGATGCACAGGATCTTATAGGTAATGAAACGGTTTTTGTTATTGTTTGATTTGTGTCTTTTATTGTAGCTTTAACTGTGATTGTTTTTGTTTTAGGAGCAGTTGCTGATTTGATTTTTATTGTGAAATGGTCTGTTTGATTAGAATTTAAAACAAAATCCTTTTTTGATAGTGTCCCTTCACTAGTGGTTAGTGTAACCGATTGGTTGTTGAATTTGCCATTGTTTGTTATTGAACCATTTA
Source organism: uncultured Methanosarcinales archaeon (assembly GCA_964653825.1). Classification (GTDB taxonomy): domain Archaea; phylum Nanobdellota; class Nanobdellia; order Woesearchaeales; family CAZZHT01; genus CAZZHT01. Next base: position 8,008 of record CAZZHT010000008.1, on the reverse strand, counting down.
AGGTTATAGGGTAATAGATACAGTATTCATTCGAGGTGGGAATATTTATTGTGAATCTGTTGCAGTTTATAACATCATAATTTACTACTTGAGAAATCGTTTGGCCGTTATACTCTGCTGATATCTTGAATGAGAAATTACCTTCTGTTTTTAAGGATGGATTAATAAACACGTAGACCTTCGTTGTATCCCCTGGTATCAATTTTATGGAATGAGGAATCCAGATAAGATTATTATTAGTTGGTGAGACATTTATATTGAAGTTGTTTGTCTCTTCCATGTCGTTCTTTAGGTAGAACACAAAGGTAGATCTTACTCCTGAACATATACTATGAGGCGATTGTGATGTATAAAAGTATGGCTTTGCATTTGCCAATGGTATTATGAATAAGAAAGCAATTAATGCGCTTAGTATTAATTTGTTCGTTATTTTCATAGGGTTCACCTCAGAGATTAGCTATAGAGCTGAAAATTCAAGTTAAATTAACAGATTGTAATGTGTTGAATATTATCATTAAATCATTCTATATTTTATCAAAGTCAACTGTTATGATATGATTATATTTGTTATTATTATAATCAATTATTATTTAATTAGTTATACAACAATTATCTTTAACCCTTTAATGAATACAAGGTTATACAACTTTACAGAAATAACATAAATGCTTATTATATTTAAACTTTACGAATTAGAACGCTTTATGAATTGAAATAAGGCGAGTTAAAAAAAGAAACAATAGTAATAAAACCAACAGGAGTGGCAGTTCGATTTATTAATGATTATAGGTTCTCATCTCTTTTGTAGGGTCCAAGAGTGGTGTTTTATTCTCTAGACCTTCTGGAATTTCAAGGAAATGACCATCAGGAAAGACATGTACCTCAGATAGTTGATTTGTGTCTTTGACTAAAAGGTGAAATTCAAGTACTATGCCATCTTTTACATCATAGTTTGGTAACTCTCTCTCACTTAAAGTTTTTTTATTTCTCCTTGGAATGATAATATTTTGATTATCGGCCTGATTGTTATAATAGGCCCGTATGAATTGGTCAATACTATACTTGATTTCTAGGTTTGTAAGGACACTATTCTTTTTTTCCTCTTCAAGTATTTTGGATTTAATAAGATTATACAGGGATTCATTATCTTGAGATATAAGGTCGCCATCATCTGAAAGGTATCTTATTTTCGAAAGGAGTACTTGTCTTTCATAAAGGTTAGGAGGATCCTCATTTAAGCTAAGATATCCACTGATACCGTTATAAGCCCTATTGAAGTAGAAGATGATAGCATCCAAACCCTGAACCTGTTTATTAGTTAGGTCAAATGGTATTTTGAGACTATTACTACTCTCAACTGCCAGTGTTAGTACTTTTGATTCAAGAGGATGATTGGAATCATAAATTTCTAAGAGATTATTATCTTGGAAAATTTTAGATATCATGTTTCTTCTAAATCTAATGATGTAAGGCATAAGATTATCATTGAATTTAATCTTATGTTTTGCTAGCTCAGGATCAACATTTATTCTTTCGTTTCTTAAATAATCTCTTGAACTATCATAGAGTGTTTTTAAACTATAATTAGCTTGAACTTTTGGTTTTTGAGTATCCATTTTAATCTTTTGTTACTTAAGAGTAGCATCTTATTTAAATAAGTTTTGTTTTTTGAGCTTGAGAGTTCTAAATTTAAGAATTAAGTAATGCCTTGTTTTTTAGTATGTTTTGATAGAATTGATTTAGTCGATATCTTGTTTTCCTTAATAAAGCATTTAATTTTTGAATAACAATATCAGTATCGGTAATCATGATTTTTTTGTTGTGGGATATTATCATATCCAATCGCTCAACTGATATGAATTCAATCACGGTTTTTGTTTGATTTGTTGAGATAATACCACTGTGTTTTACACCGCTCTCCTGTGCAATTTTGAGTAACTTTAGGGCGTTGTCAAGAGTGTTCGAGGCAACATGAAGTATGAAAGGTTCCATACGCAACCAACAGGTTGCGTCAATTGTTTTCAGTTGTTCGATTATGACTCTGAACTGGTTATTAGTGATTTCATTATGGGTCTTAAATAACCAAATTGATCTCCTTTTTTTCTCAGAGTCATATAAAACAGATATCCTACCTGCACATGAACTCAGTGTGCAGTAGTTCTCAAAAGAATTAATAGTGTCGCAGAGGTCTTTTATTGCATCATCAATTTTGCCTTCGTTGGATTTATCATTATGATTTAGCTTCCAAATGGTTCTCTCTTTGTATTCTTTGAAATTCATAGAAAAAGAATAAAAGGAAAAAAAATAAAAAGCTTTTTATTTGTTTTATGTGTTTTGTGTGTTTTATGTGATTGATGCGTTTTACTTGCTTGATGTTATGTGTTTTGGGTCTGTATTCTATATTTTATGTCTTTTGTGTTTTTTGTGTGATTTCTCTGTTTTACATGTTTTATGTGTTTTATGTGAGTTATGTATTTTATTTGTTTGATGTTATGTGTTTTGGGTCTGTATTCTATATCTTATCTTTTTTGTGTGTTTTGTGTGGTTTCTCTGTTATGGTTTCCTTATTTCTGTTATAATTATTAATCAAATTGTAATCAAATTGTGATGTGATTTTCAGTAGTTTTCACTCTTTAATTCAAAAAATGATTTAGGATGACCACAGGATGGACAGGTCTCAGGTGGTTCTTTTCCATAATGTAGATATCCACATTCTCTACAAACCCACCAAACTTCTGTCTCTTTTTTGAAAACGGTGTTTTCTTTTACATTTTTTAGTAGAGCTTCATATCTTTCTTTATGATGCCTCTCTGCAACTGCTATACTTCTTAAACGGTCAGCAATTTCTTTTAAACCTTCTTTTTCAGCAATGTCTGCGAAACCAGGATACATTGTCTCGGTTTCATAGGTTTCTCCCTTTATGGCAGATTCAAGGTTAGCAATTGTGTTTCCGAATACTGTTGGAACTTCTGTGTTAATACTAATGGTTTCAAATTCTTCAGGATTTTCAGATTTGTTTTTTAATTGCTGTATGAATTTAAATAGGGTTTTCGCATGCTCTTTTTCATTTTCTGCTGTTAGGTAAAATATTTCGGATATCTGTTCAAAACCTTCCTGCTTTGCAATTTTGGCATAAAAGGTATAACGATTCCTTGCCTGACTTTCACCTACAAAGGCCTTTGCTAAATTTTTTATTGTTTCTCCCATTTGTTTACCTCCATAGATATTCTATTATTG
>CAZZHT010000008.1:1393-4671 GCA_964653825.1 uncultured Methanosarcinales archaeon | reverse complement strand
TTCAGATGTGGTTGTGATGATTAATTATGGTGAAAATTAATAATGATAAACATCTTCTTTTAATATTTGAATCCATGGGAATTATGAGGATTATAGAGATTTTGGGAACTTTGAGAATTTCGAAAGTGTGAGATTTATATTAAATGGCAAGGACATCTCAAAATTAGTTGCTACTTTGTAAGAGTTAAATATTTAAAGAGTGTTGTTTTCCTATTTCTGATATGAATTTAGAAAAACTGTTGTTTAAAAATTATAAACAACTCAGAGAAGGTGATGTTGAGAACTTAAAGAGGGTTATTTTACAGTATTTAAAAAATCATGATTCTGTGATGAATAGGAACCCGCTGTTTATTAAGAGATTTACAAGGGTCTCTGATTTGATTATAAAGAAGAAAAATTCTCTTTTTAATAGTGGTAGTAATGAAAAAAGCAATAGTGATGAAGATTTAAAGGATTTGTATGAGAGATTGTATCAGTATCATGCCGAAGGTGCGGTTAAGATTAGGAATGAATTGAGTATTGATAAACTTGCCCTTGAATCACATATTCTCTCAGATGGTGGAGATGTTGCACAAAAGATTTTTAGAGATTCTAATGACTTGAAATGGTTAAAAAGGGCTTTTGGAGCGTATATTGCATCAGCAAGAATTGGAGAAAAATTTGATTCTGTTTTTTCACATTATACTTATGAGTTTGCTGGAAAAACCGCTAAGGAACTTTATAAGAAAACAGGAGATGTTAGGTGGGCTGTTGAGAGTTTTGAAGCAAATAAGAGTTGTGCATTGACTGCTCTTAAGTACAATAATAAGGTAGAAGCAGCAAAGGCTTTTAGTTATGCAGGGGATGCAGCAAGAGCTGTTTTTAAAAGGAATAATAGTCTTAAATGGGCTTTAAAATGGTTTGGCGCTAACTTTAGCTCAATTGAATTTAGAAAGGGGTGTTGTGAGAAATTAATGATGTATACCAGTGGATTTACAGGGGATGCAGCAAAGGCGATTTATAAAATCACTAAGGATACTAAGTGGATTATTAAGTCATATTACTATGATATTCTCTCAGCTTCTATTGCACGAAAACAAGATATCATCCATGCTTACAATAGTTACAGTTTCTCTGCAATGAGTGCTAAAAAAATCTTTTATGAAACTGGTGATATTAAGTGGGGATTGAGATGGTATGCATCTGATAATTTGGCCGCAAAACTCTCTGAGAAAAGGGACAAATCCTTTTCATATGTTATCTACGGATTTGCTGCAACAGCTTCAAGAGAAATTTATAAGAGAACAAAGAAAAAAGATTATGGACTAAAATGGTTCGAACTTCAGAAGAAATCTGCTGATATTTCTGAGAGTATTAATCCAAAGTATTCATATTATGCATATCTCTTTACTGGCAATTCTGCTTATAATTTAAGTAAGGTTTACGGTCGAGAGTGGACTAAAAGAGCATTAGAGTGCTATGAAAAGAGTTTTAAAATTTATATGAAAAATCCCTACATAAATAATGAAAAAAGTAGAGATATTTTGATTAGAAACATAAGGTCTTTAAGAAGGATCTTGGAAAATAAAGAAAATACAGTAAATAAATGGAACAAAACCAATAAAAGAATTAATTGAAAAAAAGAGGTTAGAGGTTAAAATATTATAATCATATAAGGGTTTGATAAATTAGGCGTTAATTTTAGAAATCATTTTTTTATATGAGTTTATGTTGAGTTGTTTGATGAGAATTTTCTGGTTTGTTTTGATTGTTAGTATTGACAATGTGAATTGCTTGTATGCTTTAGAATGCTTATTCTTTAGAATGCTTATTCTTCAGAACGTTCTAGGTGTAAATAAATTAATAAATGAATGAGAATAATAAATGAATAAAGAAATGAATGAAAGAGCAGAAATGAGATATAAGAATAAAGAAATAAGAATGGGAAAATAAAATAGAAATAGTTCTGGGAGAATCTAATATGCCTTGATGTAATATTAATTGGTTAACCTTTTATGCGATATTCATTGAAGAAGGTTGGAATTAAGATTAAAATTAAAGTTGGAATTGGGATTGGAATGGAATTAAGATTAAAATAATCATTAATATTATGAATTTCATTGATTAAAATCTATAAATTCCATTAGATGATATTAGTATAAGTTGTTTATCTCTTTTTCAATGAATTTGGCTTTTTTTAACCATTCTTTAAGGTAAGAGTTGTCAAAGACAGTGACACCATCAATGATGTTTAAAGAGACATTTCCTGAAAAAGAATACACAATGTTAGAAATAAGGTTATCTTTTCTCAAAGGCATTAGAGAAATGTTGGTTGTGGGAATTGCTACAAATGTCGCTGGATTGTTGACTTTTATAGTGAAGTTGAGACCCATTGCTTTGTAACCATTAATCGTTGCTGCATCAAATGCTTCTTTTGCATTAATTACTTCTGAATCCCAGTAAGAGTGCTTGTGTAATAATGACATGACCTTCATTTCATTGAACATGTTTAGGGAATTGTTACTTGCTGCACCATCTGTTCCAAGAGCTATGTTGATTCCATTCTGCTTTAATTCTCTGTATGGAAAGAAGGCACCTGTTGCAAGTTTCATATTTGATATTGGATTATTTACAACTGTTACATTGTTCTCTTTGATTAAAGGTATTTCGTTTTTTGTTATCCAACCACAGTGAGCGAGGATTGAGTTTTTTAGCAATCCCAATGAGTTGAGATACTCTATGACGTACATTTTGTTTTTTTTATAGCACTCCATTACCTCTAATCTTGTTTCTGCTGCATGAATGTTTACTCTCACACTGTATTCATCTGATAGTTTTTTTACTGTTTTTAGAGTTTCTTTTGAACAGGTGTATATTGAGTGTGGATTTATTATGGGTATGATATATTGTTTTTTTGTTGAAACAAACCTTTTGAATCTCTCTATTCTATCATTAATGGTTTGATCGACAAAGGGGGTTCCTAACATTGCATAGATTTTGAATTCCTCTACTGCTTTTGCTGTTTCTTCTTCATAAAAGTATTGGTCAATAAAACCAACTGTTCCAGTCATTAGCATTTCCATTATGGCTAACTTTGATGATAGATAAACCATCCTCTCTGTCATTTTATCTTCAATGGAGTTGACTTTTTTTAACCAATCAAATAATCTCTTGTCATCACTGTAACCCCTTAGCGCTATCATTGCTGCGTGAGTGTGCGCATTTATTAATCCAGGCATAACAATAAGATTTGTACCATCAATGACCTCATTGATATCATTAATGTTGTTAGTTTCGTT
>CAZZHT010000008.1:0-1293 GCA_964653825.1 uncultured Methanosarcinales archaeon | reverse complement strand
CAGTGATTAGGAATCTTATGTTTTTTATTAGTTTCATTTTTGTACCTTTAGATTATAGGTTTTTATTATTTCATATTTGTTTTTGTTTTCGTTTTTATCAAAATAACTTCTCATTAAACAAAATGAATCTGCTTTAAACCCTTTTGTATTTAATGTTAGTAACTTGTTGAAATAACTAGGGTCTAATTTGAATTTATTATCCTTAAAATAACGGATTCTCGCCAGGGTGATGTGTGGTTTGAAGTTATCTGTAATTTTAGAGTTAATTGCGTTTATAATTTTATTTCTAAGTTCTAATAGGTGAGTATCATTCTTTATACCTAAAAAGATTACTCTTCTTCCAAAAAGATTTATTTTATCAAAATTGATTTCAAATTGATTTTGTGATATCAACTCAACTTGGTTGTTTGTTAGTTTAGTATTGCCTAAAAAAAGCAGGGTTATGTGAAACTTATATTCCTCTGGAATGCTGAGCTTCAGTTTATCTGAATATATTGTTTTAATCTTATTTGACAGGTTGTAAAGTTCTTTTCTGATGTTCTTGGGAATCCTAATTGCATAAAAAAAATTATCATTCATGTTTATCAACCAAAGTGAGTGTGCCTTTAAGTGAGTAATTGTATGGACCTTCGGCGATTATTTTCTGATTTGTTATTTTGATTTTCTTTTTAAAGAAGGGAGCGTTTAGTGAGAGAGTTTCTGCTTCACCGCCTTCAAATACAGGATTTATTATCTTTGAGTTTAGGATTTCTTCTACAATGTCTTCTTTTACTACTTTTCCAAGCCATTCTTTTTTTAACCCTTCACCCGCTATTTTCACAATTGTAAATTCGAGAATGTTGCTCTCTTCCTTTAATAAGTTAACATAGCTTTTGTGCCATAAGGGACTGAATACATCAAGGTTGAGTTCATTGCATATCATGTTGATTCTCATTCTTTGATATTCAGAGGCAATTGCCCCTGTAATAATACCATCAATTTTGTATTTCTGTTTTGCTAGGAGTAATCCTCTTTTTAATTCCTTTAGTTCTTCCTCTTTTTTTCCACTGGTTTCAATTTTTATGAGAGGTATGTTTGTTGCTTCCTGAAAGATGTCTATCTGATTAATGAAAGGAACATGAAACATCCAGGAATCAGATTTTGGAATCATTGAAAGAGCACAAACAATATCTCTTGAGTTAAGAAGTGCAATATAGGTAGCATAAATGCTGTCCTTTCCTCCGGATATTAGTGAGCATAATCGTTGCATGATTTTTTGTTGATTTCTTTATTTATATATTTAATGATATTTTA
>CAZZHT010000007.1:10816-20460 GCA_964653825.1 uncultured Methanosarcinales archaeon | reverse complement strand
TCTTTTATTTATTTTTTTCCCATTTTTAACTTTCAGATTTTACTGATACATTTTACTATACATTTTACTGATACTATTTCCTCTCTTATGCTTTATATCTTTCACCTCATTTAACCATCTGCAAAATCCAGTTTTTCTTTTCTTATATTCCATTTTATTTTATTTCATTTTTTATAAATAACTATGAATTAAACCCCTAACAAATAGTAACATTTATAAAAGAGTGTTACCTCCTTCTTCATGGTGTTTTTAATGGCTAACAAGCACAGATATGAATCAGAGTACATACATTTTGATGATAAAGTTGATAAATTAATTAAGGTGATGTACCCGGATGGGTTAGGTATAAACGAACTCGATTTAATGTATGATGCCAGTGATAGGTATCTTAACTTTATTAATGAAATATATCAACCTTTAGTTGATAAAAATAAGGGAATGGAGATATTTAAAGCAAATTTTGAGAAAGCCCTTGATGAATATCCCAAATTAATACTTGAATTGAATTCGAGGTACATTCTTCCAGCTCATCAAAACCTTGATAGGGATGACTGCAATAATCTCAGAAACAGAATAATGAAAATTGATAGAGAAAGGAGAGAAAATCATAATTCCTTGGTCCTTGGTTTATCTATTTTCAATAGAGTTTGGTCAAAGAATAGCTCTCCTCCTCCCGGTGGCTTGTATACCCTAAATCCAAAAGATATCTATCCTCATAATGATGAAATCGGAGTTGGTATTGATACAAAATATATTGATAAAGTTCACTCAAGGAACAACATAGGAAAATGGGCTATGTTACTGTATATAGGACTTTCATTACCACCTGAATAAATAATTATTTCCTAAGTAAATATAACCATCAGAAGATGTTATAGAAATAATTAGCTATGAAGATAATCAGATACAATTAAAATAAAAAAATCCTAAGAAATTTATAAAATGTCAAACCAAAAAACAATAGATAAGGAGAACAATTCATTAGAGTACAAAATAAGTAATGCCTATCAAAGATACAATGAATTCATAATTACACTATCACACGCCCATGATAGGACTGATTTTGAATCAAAGGTAATCCTTTCATTTCTACAATCTTTAAAGGATTATGTATCCTCAGTAATTGATCATACCTTATCCCATTCTCTTAAACCTTTCTATGAAAATCTTCTCGAAACACAGGGATCTGTTTCAAATTATGATACTGTCACAACTGACAAACACAGAACCTTAAATCACAATTCTTTAATACTAAACTTAGGTATGGTTAATAAAATCTGGTTAAAACATGGAACTCCTCCAAATGGGGGGCTCTATTCCTTAGACCCTAGAGATATCTACCCATTGAACAAATCTATAAAAGAGGGTATTGATTTAGAATACATTGCTTCTCATGGTTCAAGATCAAAAATAGGTGACTGGGCTCTTTACTTATTAGCAGGGATATATGAACATCGAATAAAGTAGAACCTTAAACCCACAAGAACTTAAATTAAAACCCAAATACACAAAATAAAAAATACTTACTTAAGTATTATTTCAAAAAATTTCAAAAACATTCTTTATTACTAAAATTTTTTTACTCTTTTTCTTATCACTAAAATATTTAGCATCAGCAATCAGAAATGATGAAATTATCTTTTTTGTATATGCTATTTGATTACATGTAACACTGAGATTACATTTAACGCTCAGAATTAACTAATCGGTTGTGAAACAAACATTCATAATTGTCACTTGTTAGATAAGTATATAAATAACTTGTGGTTTACCTGAACTGCTTTACACTGTGATTAAGTTATTCACAATCACTTGCTGAATTATTCACAATATTTAATTATCTTAAATCATTATATTAATTATCATGCTTATTAATTATATTTATTGATTATATTATTTATTGATTATATTGATTATTATATTTATTAATCATGATATCCTTTTGTTAATTAAAATACCTGTTAATGACAATACCCTTTTATCAAGTACTCTTTTATTATTCATTATAATATCCTAGAATCTATCTCATTTCATAAGTAAAAAGGTGATTTTTATGAAAGAACTAACTGATGAAAATTTTTATTCTGAATTAAAAAAGGAATCCACACCAGCTGCGATTGACTTATGGGCAGAATGGTGTGCTCCGTGTAAAATGTTATCTCCTATTTTTGATGAGCTTTCAGAAGATGAAGAACTATCAAAGAAAATAAGATTTTACAAATTAAATGTTGATGATAACCCACACATATCCGCTCAATTTCAAATAATGAGTATTCCTACTGTTCTCATAGTTGACTCAGACGGCAAGGAGATTAATAGAAAGATAGGTGCAGCTCCTAAAGAGATATTATTAAACTTCATAAAAGACAATCTTAAGTAGAGCAAAAAATCTCATTTAACTAATAAACTAATTAATTGATAGCACTCACAAAAACACAAATATACTTTGCTATTAACAACAATTAACATGAGGTGAGATAATGACAATTATTGTTTATACGACTCCATCTTGCCCCTATTGTCAAATGGTCAAGGAGTTCTTAGCAAACCACGGTATTGACTTTAAGGAAGTTGATGTTTCTTCAAATGAAGAAGCAGCTCAAGAAATGGTTATGAAATCCAATCAAATGGGTGTTCCCGTTACTGATATTGATGGTCAAATTATTATTGGGTTTGATGAAGGTGCCATAAGGAGAGTATTAGAATTATACAATTGATAACTTAAATTAAATAATAATTTATTAAAACAAAAAGGGAATAAAATTATTTTATTCAATGTTATTTGAGAGATAATAACATGAGTGTTTAAGCAGTTAAATAATTATTAATCTTGATTATTGTCTATTGTCTATTGATTGTTATAAGCTTATCATTAACCATTATACAAAATACTATGATTAATATTTTATTAGAAAAAGGCCATCAGTGAAATAGAATGATTTTCGTTTTATAGAATTTAACATTTTTCGGTGAATAAATGGAAGAGGAATCAACAAATAAAGCAAGAGTTGAAGTTTACACAAGTCCCACATGTCCTCACTGCCCTTCAGCTGTTGCTCTTGTAAATGAGATTTCAAAGGAAAGAGATGACCTAAGGGTAAAGATTTACAGTGTTGCAGAACCCGAAGGGGGAAGACGCGCAGAACGCTTTGGAATCATGGCAACACCAACCATATTGGTAAAGGGAAAATGCTCTAATGGTTACATTGGATTTAGAGGTACTCCTTCAAGAAAGACCTTAATTCATGCAATTGATAAAGCAGTGTGTTTGGCAAAGGATGAAGAAAAAAAGAAGAAAGGTTTCCTAAGTGCATTCAAAAAACTATTATCTGACTAAATTAATTATCATATGTTCAACTATATAAATAACATTTTCAATTTTAGTGTCTTTAATTTTTTTATAAAACTCTTATAGAATATAAAGTAGAAAAGGTGATAAAATGGATTTAGATTTAAGTATTGGCCCAAAGGATAATCAAGACAGTTCAAAACTATATGATGAGACGTATGACTTGCTCATAATCGGAGGAGGCCCTGCTGGATACGCCGCCGCAATCTATTCTGCAAGATTTATGATTAAGGCATTAGTTGTAACAAAAATAAAGGGCGGCACCATTATTGATGCTCATGTAGTTGAAAATTATCCTGGATTTAAATCCATATCAGGCATGGATCTTATGAAGAAATTTGAAGAACAAGCAACATTCTTAGGTGTTCCAACAGTAACTCAAGAAATTGTTAACATAAAAAAAGAGGGTGAATTATTCCTTTTATCAACAGATAGTGGAAAGACACTCAAAGCAAAACAGATACTCTTTGCAACAGGTACTGCTAGAAGAAAACTAAATGTAAAGAATGAAAATCAGTTCTTAGGAAAAGGTGTAAGTTACTGTGCCACATGTGATGCCTTCTTTTTCAAGGATAAAATTGCAAGTGTTGTAGGTGGTTCTGATGCTGCTGTAACTGCTGCTCTACTATTATCCCAGTTTGCCAAGAAGGTCTATATTATTTATAGAAGAGACAAACTAAGGGCAGAGCCCTACTGGTTAAATCAACTTGAAAAAGATGAAAAGATAGAAGTAATTTACAATGCAAATGTGGTTGAGGTTTACGGCGATAAATTCGTACAGGGATTAAAATTAGATAACGGTCAAGACCTAAAGGTTGATGGTATGTTTGTTGAAATTGGGTCTGTTCCATCAACATCACTAGCAAATGAAATTGGTGTAAAAACCGATGATTATGGGTACATCCTTGTGAATGAAGCAATGGAAACAAATATAAAAGGAGTTTATGCAGCAGGCGATGTGAGTCATTCAATGAATCAATTGAAACAGGTTGTCACAGCAGTAGCAGGCGGAGCCATCGCCGCAGAATCAGCATACAAGGCCCTAAAAAAGGATAAATAATTAATAATACTACTATCTGTTAAGGGCTTTTTTCTTTTTTTACTCTATTTTTATTTTACTTTTTATTTCAAACTGATTTTTAAAAACTGTAGAATTAAGTATGTCTCATTGATGTCTCTCAAATTATTAAGTAGTTCATTATTCACTTATCATTATTTATACCGCGTTGTTCGTACATAATTATTAAATTATGATTTTTAGAGGTGAATTTGTTTTTTGTGATATCTTTTTTATTAATCTCTAAATACAAAATATAACGCTAAAATTCCAATAAAGGAGGCGAAATCATGTCAATCTTTGAACAAAATATAGAGTTAATAAACGAAATTTCGAAAGAAGTAAAATTTGAAGAACCAATTGAAATACTCAAGTATCCAAGAAGAATACTTGAAGTCCATTTTCCTGTGAAAATGGATGATGGAACTATAAAATATTTCAAGGGCTACAGAATACAGTATAATAATGCCCTTGGACCAACAAAAGGGGGTATAAGGTTCCATCCAAATGTATCCTTAGATGAAGTTGAAAGTCTTGCGTTCTGGATGACTTTCAAGTGTGCCATTGCAAACATTCCCTATGGTGGAGCAAAAGGCGGTGTTGTAGTAGACCCCAAAAAGTTATCTCAAAATGAGCTTGAGAAGTTAAGCAGAGCATATATAAGAGCAATACATCCCGTCATTGGGATAAATATAGATATCCCTGCACCCGATGTTTATACAAATCCACAGATAATGTCCTGGATGATGGATGAGTATGAACAGATAAAAGGTGAACATGCTCCTGGAATGTTGACAGGAAAGCCAATTGCACTGGGAGGCAGTCAGGTAAGAGGTTACTCTACAGCTTTAGGTGGATCCTATGTTGTCGATGAACTTGCAAAAACCTACAATCTCAGCAGTTCCAATATGAAAATTGCAATTCAGGGATTTGGTAATGCCGGTTCTTATCTAGCAAAGATACTCTATGAAAACGGTTATGTTATTGTTGCAGCAAGTGATTCTAAAGCAGGGGTCTATAATGAAAAAGGACTAGACATTAATAAATTAATTGAACACAAGGCAAAAACAGGTTCTGTTAAGGGCTTTTCTGGTTCAAAAGAGATAACAAATTCAGAGCTCTTGGAATTAGATGTTGATCTCTTAATCCCTGCTGCTTTGGAAAATCAGATTAATGAAAAGAATGTTGATAACATCAAAGCGAGGTACATTGTTGAACTAGCTAATGGGCCTGTAAATCATTATGCCGATAACAAGTTAACTGAAAAAGGAACCATTATTGTGCCTGATATTCTATCAAATGCTGGTGGAGTAATTGTAAGTTACTTTGAATGGGTTCAGAATAGAATGGGTTATTATTGGACAGAAGAGGAAGTAAAAGAGAAATTACAGAGTAAAATGACAACTGCTTTCAAGGCAATGTTAAACTTTAGTAGAGAACACGGACTATCGTTGAGAAAGAGTGCTTACGCAATTGCAATGAAGAGGATACTTGAAGCAGAAAAATATAGAGGTCGAATATAGAGTGATAATAAAGTAATAGAATCATCTCAATCCATTGTTCAAGAGGTGCTCTTCATTAATAAGCAAAATCAAGGGTGATTAAAATAATAAATTTTGCATGTAAAAAGATATCTTTAATGGAACTATTTACATGTAGTTTCAACATAAGTAAATCAGAGTACTTAGTGTTAAAGAATCTTTTGAGGTGCAATAGAGAAAAAACTATCGTTGAGATAAGTACCTCTTTAAAGAAAGAGAGGAGCACAGTACAAAAATCAATACAGACCCTTATGAAGAGGGGCTTAGTTAGAAGACGTCAATTGAACTTGGATAGAGGTGGTTACAAATACTATTACTCTACTATTGACAAAAAGGAACTTAAAGAGAAGATGCATAAAATCGTTGATTCTTGGGTGAAAGGTGTAAAGAACAGTATTGATGAATTCTGAATGTTTTGAATGTCACCTTTATTTCTTTTATGTTTTTATTTTCTGATTTTTTCTATTATTCTCTTATATCATATTTATTACCAATCTTTTTTTGAAATTAAATCTATAATGTTTTTATGATTTTTCATTAGTGTCTTTTTCATATCAATGAGCTCTCTCTCATTGAATAGTACTCTCACTTATATTGAAACTAATCAATGAATAAAAAACTATATAAAGAATTATGTTTCTAAGAACCATTGTGGTTAATCAAAAATTAATTGAGTGGATTAATGAAAACAGAGCAAAGGGTTACACAAATCAACAATTAGTGAACATTCTTGAGCAGTACGGATACACTGAAACAGATGCAAAAGAAGCGGTCACTCAATCCACCCTAAATAATAATCCTATTTATCAGCAAAATCCACCTAACAATCCGAACAATATACGCCCCAATCTTTCAAACAACTCAAATGGCATCAATGCTAACTCTCTCACAAAATCAAGCAAGAGTAACAAACGAATGCTATTAATAGTATCAATCATTATTATTTCAATTATTATTGTTGGTGGACTTTTTTACTTTATCTACAAGAATAACCTACATCCTTCAACTCCTCGTTCTCAAACCTCAGAAAATTCTTCTAATCTTATGAACCAGAACTCAAGCAAACAACAATCAAACTCAGCCAGCTCTAAACTCTGTACAAATGAATTCTGTTTCAATGAAAGTCTCAAATCCTGTACTTCTGGAGTTGTCTTTAAAGCTAACAGTCCTGTGAGTCCTGTTTACTATAAAATCATAGGTAAGAATGGCACATACTGTGATGTCCTGTTTAAATATCTCAAGGTACCAAATCCATCATGGGTAAATAAAACCATGATTTGTGAGATGAATGGTTCTTTAGGAGTTGAAAAAGCATTTCAAGAAGCACTTACTGAAACGAGATGTCATGGTGAACTCTATGATTTAATGACTCATTCAAACGGTCAATCACTCGTGGAAATGAAAGAGATTCAATTCAATCAATCCTTAAAGGAATGCAAGGTTGGTGCTAGTGATACCATTTATACACCAGATAATGATAATATTACTCTCTACTACAAGATAATTGGCAAGAAAGGAAGCTATTGTAATGTCTTATTTAAATATTTGAAGGCACCAAATCCGGCATGGATAAATAAAACCATGACCTGTAGTTTGATTGGCTCATTAGGGATAGAAAAATCCATGACCACTGCTTTCCAGAATGGTAATTGTTCTGGCGAGTTAGTTACTTTAATAATAAATTCATCTGTAACAGCGTCAATGTCTAACTCAACACAAGATTTCAATGAATAAACCATTGATGAAAATTCTTCGAATCAAAAACAAGTAAACTTTTACGTAGTCAAAAATGATTCATCATTAATTATTGAACCGCACATAGTTAAATTTACATACAAAGTTAATGAGACCTATAGCAACAATTATTTCACTCTTTCATCTAAACCTCCATCAGACATCCTTCTTATTGAATTTGATCAACGTAAAAATTATGGTTCTTTCGATGCAATGTCGGAAGTTATTTTCAAATCACTTATGCCTGCCATTGTTACATATAGCGCATTTTATTTAGGTCAGGATAATAATTATATGAGCGGAGAAAAATCTTTTCCATCTCCTGGAGATTATACTATTAAAGATTATCTATTTAGTTGTAAAGCACTTGAAACAAAATACAACACCTCTGATTGTGGTATTACTATTGGTCTTAATCCAATCACAACCACATCTCAACTCATAGCAAATAACAAGCCCCTTGCAATTGTTTACAATCGAGTCAAAGTAATCTCTTAATCAACCTCAATCACTATGATAACCATAACTTCTAATTAAATTTCTAAAAAACTCAGGAACATCATACTCTTGTAACTGGATAAAAAACTCCCTATTGTACCTATATTTTTCTCCAAAAAATTCAATAATCTTCTTAGAAATAAATTCATAATCACTAATATACTTATTATAACTCAACTTATCCCTACCAAAAATCCCCTTTGTATGACCTAAATCAACCTCTTTCTTACTTGCAACACAAATTGCCTTTTTAATAAGCTCTCTTAGATTTCCTCTTATATGATTCCTGGAAAAATCAGAAAAAACCTCATCTTCAATATCTTTCATATAAACATCATCCCACATTCCCAAAGGGATATGTTCAAAAAATAAAGCCCTTTCCTCATATGGAACATAAGGTAAATTATTTAGGATTTCACTTGCTAATTTACTGACCTGCTTCATAATTGCCAAATCAGAGTCACTGTTAATAATTTTATAAAACTCAACCCTTTTCTTATAAAAATTTCTTACAGATTTGTTCTCCAAAAAAGAAACAATGTCTAACTCAGATCTTATTGTCTTAGAGAGGTTACTACAAAATTCGTCATCATTTTTTTCAATAATACCCTCCAATTCATCTTCATGCTTTAACGAATAATCCTTAGAGTTATGATTGTAATTTAAACCAGCTATTGCTCTGAGATTCAGCGTTATTATATCATAATTCATAACACTTTCTTTAATATTAATCCTATTACCATTTTCAATAACAACCCTTGGAGTTTTAGGTACAGGCAATCCCATCTGATACCTTTCAATTATGGCTTTATGCACACAGATATCAATTTCTTTTTTTAAGCTCATTAAAAAGTGGTAACACTCACTGATATTTATTTTTATCTTGTTTTTTCCTTTCCTTGATCACAAAATTTAACTCATTGATTCTCTCATTCAACTCTTCGCTATACGGGATTTCTTCGACAAAAATCACTCTATTCTCCTTACTGACTGTTTGTACCTTTTTTCTATGAATTTCCAAAGTACACAGATTATATTTTTCATTCAATTTACCTCTAATTAATCTGATTGATTGAATATCATTAACTAAAATAATAATTTCCTTACGACCTCTTTTTACTACAATCTGACTTTCAGAAACACTTGCTCTCGTCCTATTCTGTGAAATGATTCTATAAATCAGAATTCCAAAAAATAGAACTACAAAAAGGATTGCATTTCCAACCAAAAAATACTCAAATTGTACTAGTGATGGTAACGATTCTAATTTAGGATGATACTCGGATATAAGTATTAATAATCCGATTCCGAACAATACTAACAGAACAGTATAAGCTATGATATCATACGCCAAAGCATATCTTATCAAAAGCTCACCAACTATCCTTGGTTTTACTTCAATAACATCATTCTCACTCTTCTCATTCATTTCACTCATTAATTTCTTTAAAACCTCATCACTGAT
>CAZZHT010000007.1:1969-10716 GCA_964653825.1 uncultured Methanosarcinales archaeon | reverse complement strand
TATTAACAAATTCAAGAAAATCGTAACAACAGCCAAGCCCGGTAAAAAATAAACAATAAAAGGTCCAGCAGAACCATCCTGCTGTGTTCCTCTTATCATATAACTTACATTAATCACACTTAAATTCAAATTAAAAGTCCAATTCGTAGCAGGTTGAAATGCAATAAAAATAATCAATGCCAACACAACAGCTAACACTGTTGATGAAAACATAATTGCTCCTGTTCTTGTATTTAAATCCCAAAAAGAAGCCACTGGTTTTGTTTCATAAACTACTCTCTCAGGATTCTCTACATTGGTTAACCTTAAACATATTTGATTATAAATCTCATTAGGATTATCAATATTTTTTAAAATCAACTCAGCATGATATGCTGTTCCATTCTTAGAATAAATTTCAATATTCCCCCTACCTCTTGGTGTTATATACCATGGAACCTTCAACTTAACAGAAGTAATCTCATCATACTTTACCTCTTTTCTAGAATCGCTAACATACTCATCTGTAATCACATACATCTTTTTACGATTGATTACATAAAGCACCAAGAAAACAACTCCAAACACACCAAAAAAAACAACAGAACTCCAAAAACTTCCCAAGGCCTTCACATGTGCATTAGGATGATATGCAATCGCAAGAATCAATTCTGTCACATAAACGAACAATTTTATAATGGGAGCCAGAACAACAGCAAATGCTAATGAAATCAAGCTCACCAGAACATAATTTACTCTTGATTTTATCTTTATCTCTTCCATACTTTTTCCTTTTAATTATTTTAATTATCTTTAGCTCCTTCCTAAAAATTTCTACTTTAAATTTTTTTCTAAAATTAATTCTACAGAATTTTGAATCCAAAAGTAAAAAATTGTTAGTTTGTTTTTTGAATTTTGTAAAGTATGATAAGATGAAAGACCAAGAAATATAATTTACTGAAACAAAGTGTTAATAATTTTAGGATATCACACAATCATCATTCAATCGAAAGTTATAAAAACTTCAAAGCATCTAAACTGACCTTGAAGCTATAATTTATAAGCAGGATTGCCTGATCATCATGGTCTGATTATTAATTACTTATTTCACAAACATCTTTATTGCTAACAATTTCAGTAACTACATTCACGCTATTGAAGTATTATCCTGCTCTTGTCAATAAGTAAATTAATTACAATGTGTTACAAAACAATTAAACAAGAAAAAGAGGTAAAAAAATGAAAGGAAATTCAAAGAGGTATGTAGGACTTGCAACTTTTGTATTGCTTGTTTTGGTTGTAGGAGTTATTTTAGATTTAACAACAACTTCATGTTCTCAAACAGTTAAACCCAAGCAATGCAATAGTAATATGAGTTGTTTTAATGAGAGCCTTAAGAGCTGTCAACCAGCGGTAGTTGTGAACACTTCGAGAGGCATGATGGGCAACTTTACTGTAAGGTTTAGTGTCTTAGGTATGAATGGCTCAACATGTATGTTCGAGATGAAATATCTAAAATCACCGGTACCCATGTTTAATGGCACATCAATGATTTGCAATGTCAAGGACTATAAAACTGGATTTAATGAAAACAGCATTGGAGAATGGGCACAGGCAAATGAATGCCATGGAAAACTCTATGACCTTATGAAGTCATTAATGGGAAATCAATAAAGTGAAATTATTTTTTTATTTTTTCTTTTTATAAAAACCCTTATTTATCTTTTTTAATCTTATTGATAATCTTAGTCAATAATCCATGAATAATAAAAACCTCTTTCTTCTTAACATACAATCTTCCAATCATCCTAGAGAAATTAAACCTCTGTGTTTCCCTCTTATTCTCATCCTCAAAATCAAGTAAATTTAACATCTCATCAAAATGTCGCTCAAGAGCATTAATTTCCTTCTTACTAGCGTAAGTAATACCTTCATTGTGTCCTTTTCCAATTCTCTTAAAAATCTCATACAACAGAATAGTAACAGCATGACTCAGATTCATAGTAAAATATTTCTTTGAACAAGGGATAGTAACCACTGTATCACACAGCTTTAACTCTTCATTACTTAGGCCATGACTCTCTCTACCAAACATTAATCCAATTTTAACATTACTATTTACTTTATCAGAAATAATTTTGCTCATCTCTTCAGGTGTGATTGGGCTCCTATTGAGATTTGCATCTGTTCCAATCCTAGCAGTAGTTCCAACAATATAATCCATCTCTTCCAAAAAACTCTTATCCTTTATTTTTGCATTGTTAAGAATAAAATCAGCGTGTTTAGCTCTTCGATACGCATCAGAACTTCTTACCTCACACTGTGGATTAATAATAACAAGGTTTTCAAAATCAAAATTAGCCATTGCCCTCGCAATAGCTCCAATATTGCCTGGAATCTCTGGTTCATACAGAATAATATAAATCATATTAATTTAGAATACTAATTATCTTATAAAACTATATGTAAAATCAAAACCTTTATAAATTTGTAATCATTATAAAATAGTTAAAATGAAATTTAGTGATGATTCTCTTGAAATGAAGATAGCACTTATTAGCACAAATATTCCAAAGATAGTTTTATCTGGAACAGATTCTTTAAAAGAAGCTGCTGAGAAATTCTCTGCTTTAATGGCTGCAACAAGCTATACGAAGTATGGTTTCTATAGAGTGATTGATGAAGATAGTAAAAAAACAGAATTCAGAAAGAATCTCACTCTTGAGAATGGTCATCACAGTGTCTATGAGTTTCCCGAATTTGTCTTTGAATTTGTCAATATTCCTAAAGCACTTGCAATGGTTTTGAACAATGAAAAGCAGTACACAACCATAGAAAAATCAGCAAGAAGAAGAAAAATGCATCTGAGTCAAAGAGAAGAAGCACTATACAACAAATGGAAGGACATTTTCTCAGAAGAAATCAGAAAAAAGTATCCTATTGAAAAGTATCCCAACATGTCTGATAAAACCGTAAACAATTTAGCAAAAGAGAATGCTCGTTACATAACTTCTGTTTTCACTAAAACAATAATGGATTATAAGGTAAATTTTCGTCAGTTGAATTATCTAATGCATTTCTTTGATACCTTCATTGAAACTGCTCCTGATACTGATTTCAATTTCAAACTGAAGAACTCAATGAGTGAATTTAATGATATACTGAAAAACAATTACGGTTTATATGAAGAAAAGCTTAATCCAAATATAAAAGAGAGAACACTTAGTTTCTTTGCTCAAAGAGAGCATTTCAACGAGTTTTTTGATGAACTTTATTCAACAACATACAAAGAATCATTTGCAGCTCTTGCTCAAGCACAGAGACATAGAACCCTAAACTACGAAATACAACCAGTAACATTAAAAAATGTATCTTATTTTGTACCACCGATAATTACATCAAATGGTAATTTAACACAGCAATGGCTCAACGATTTAAACTCGTTAAAAGAAAACTTTCCTCAGGCTCAGCTTTTAGAAGTCCATGAGACAGGCACCTATCAAAACTTCATCTCAAAAATGGCTGAACGCCTCTGTGGTTTTGCTCAACTAGAAATAATGCTTAAAACAAAAGCAACACTAAAGCCATATCTTAAAGCAACTGAAAAAGGTAATCCTGAGCTCCACGATATCCTAACTCAGTACTCCCATGGGTGTAGGGCAACCTTTCCCCCTGATTTCAAATGCCCTGCCAAATACAATTGTCCTGTTGGTCCTAAAGAAGCTCTTGACAGATTAATATAATTCTTAACAGATTAAAACTTATATATTGAAAACATAATCATTAAACACAACTATCACTATACCAAAATATTTTTATATATGCTTTTTTCATTAATAATTCTTGGTGATAATAGATGAAATCTTTAGTTTCAATTGGAGATTTATCAAGGAATGATATTGATACTCTTATCAAGGAAGCTCTAGAAATAAAGCACAAATCTCCATCAAAGATTAAAAAAGTTCTTAATGAAAAAAAGATTGCATCTCTCTTCTACGAGCCCTCAACAAGAACTAGGACCAGTTTTGAAACTGCTGCAGTAAACTTAGGAGCTTATGTGAACGGTTTTTCAGGAACAGAGGGGTCTTCTGTAAAAAAGGGTGAATCTTTACTTGATACAGTAAGAATGTATGCTGGCTATGGCTATGATGCTATCATATTGAGGCATCCATTAGAGGGATCATCTCGTTATGTATCAGAGAAAATCAATATCCCTGTAATCAACGCAGGAGATGGCAGTAACTCTCATCCCACTCAAACCCTTTTGGATTTGATGACTATTTATGAATTAAAATCAACACTTGATGGATTAAAGATTGCACTAGTTGGTGATCTCAAATATGGTCGGACAGTCCACTCTCTACTAAAGGCCTTTGAACTCTATAATATTGAGCCCTGGTTAATATCTCCAGAAAACTTAAAAATGCCCCAATGGAGAATTGATGATTATGTTAGAGCAACTCACAGAAATCCAATAATCACTTCTGACCTTAAAACAGCAATACATGATGTTGATATTATCTATATGACCCGAATTCAAAGAGAAAGATTCCCTCAAGGAATTGATGGTCAACTGGAATATAATGAAGTAAGTGGGATTTACAAAATAACAAAAGCCCTACTTGAAAAAACAAATAAAGGAATCATAATAATGCATCCGCTTCCAAGATATAAACATAACCTTGAAATATCCGTTGATGTTGATAATACTAAGAACTCAAAGTATTTTCAGCAAGCTGAGAATGGAGTCTATATGCGGGAAGCAATCTTCCGTAGAATATTTTCAGAAGGTTTTGAAGGTCGATTAAAAGACAATCATAATTCCAATCTAGCATCTCTATGGATGGATTTGGAAATAAAAAATGGTTCAAAAAAAGGTAACCATATGCTCTATCGTTTAGATAATGGAACCCTCATAGATCATATTGAAGCCGGGAGGGGGCTAACAGTTTACAAGATACTCAAATTAGATAAATATCAAACAGAAGTGGTTCCCGCTCTCAATCTCAACAGCAAAACCTATGGTAAAAAAGATGTGATTGCAATTAACAATAAATTTCTAAATCCTGATGAGCTCTACAAGCTTGCATTGATTTCAGAAACAGCAACAGTTAACATAATCCATAATAACAGGGTAACCAAAAAAGGGAAGGTTGTACTTCCTCAATCCCTTGATTCTCTTATTGAATGCCCAAACCCAAACTGCATCTCACACAAAAAAAATGATGAGAACACAGGAACAAGGTTTGACATATATTTAAGGGATCCTCTTGTCTTGCGATGCCACTACTGTGGGACTCCTGTAACCAGGAAAAACCTAAACATTTATGATTCTGAATAAGAATGATAACTTTATCATAGTATCATATTTTTGTTTCTTTTTCGACTATATTCTTTTATATCATAACCATTTTCTTATAAAATTCTTATAAAGAATTCATTAATTAACTAGCACTAAACCCCTTGAACACCCCTTTAGTAACAAAAAAACAAAGCATTTAAATATAAGTTCTTATTACAACTACCTATAAATAGTAAACTGGTAACTGATGAAGGAAAGTTACCTCTAAAAACAACCTAATTCGTTTGGAATTTTTTGTAACTTTTAATTAATTTGTTTTTAATTAATTTCAAATTAATTCATTTTGGTTTATATTCATTTACATGTTGATTTTTATATCAACCTAAAATAAAATAATATCATAAGTAAAAAAGGTGAATTAAATGATTGTTGAAGAATCTTTTTTAAAGAGAATGAGAGAATTTGGATTAAACAGCTATGAAGCAAAGATTTGGACTGCTCTTCTATCAAGAGGAGTTTCAAGTGCTGGAGAACTTGCTGAGATATCTAATGTCCCAAGATCAAGGAGTTATGATGTTCTTGAAACTCTTGAAAAAAAAGGATTTATCGTAAGCAAAATAGGTAAACCCATGAAGTATCTTGCGATTCCTCCTGAAGAGGTTATTGATAGAGTTAAGAAGAAGGTAATCAAAGAAACCGAAGAGAAAAAAAGGATGCTTGATGAACTCAAACAAACAAGTTATCTGAAAGAGTTAAATGATCTGTACCATACAGGTGTAGAGAAAATTGAACCAAACGAATATAATGGTATCATTATTGGTCGAGACAGAATATACTCTGAAATATATGGATTAATTAAGAAAGCAAAGCAAAGTGTTGAAATTATGACAAGTAAAACAGAAGCAAAGGAATTTCTCACACATTTATATCCTGCTCTTACTACTCTAAACAAGAATGGAGTTCCTGTAAAGGTTGCACTACCCTTCAAAGACGCTAATCTTGATAATGAGATAATTGATTTAATTGAAGGAAGAGATACGCCTCAGATAGAGAATCGTATGGTTATCGTTGATAAAAAGGATAGTATACTTATGTTGTTCCATGATCAAGAAGTACATCATGATTATGACACTGCAATATGGATAAGATCAAACTTTTTCAATGAGAATCTTTCAAAGATGTTTAATGCAATCTGGGAGAACTCGAATCAAATCAAGAAATAAACAGAGAAACGCTAAAAACCTTAAGATTATATGAATACCCTACAAATTAAAAGGTTATCCAAAGATGCTGAACAATATTATAAAACTCTTTAAAAGGAAAGACAGAACCATTTCGAATCCCACAAACATAAATAGTAAATCACCAACTGAAACTACTAAATCAAAAAGGAATTCAGAATTTATTAAACAAAATCTTGAGCAAAAGGTTGATGAAATCATTCCTAATGAAGAAATCACAAAAAAGCCCTTAGGTTTGGTCTTTAACATAAGCAATCAAATTTGGTTCTTACCTGATATTAATTTTGATAGAGAGAGTCCTTATACTCTTGAAGATTGTAGGCCTGTGAGCACTTTAAAATCCTATGATAACATGAGCGAGATTTCTTTCTTAGAATTGAAAGATAATCTTTATACATCATTTGAATCAAAGTTCTTTTTTTCAGATGAAGAAAGACAAAATGTCGTGGGAATTACAACTCCTTTCAAAGAATATGTAAAAACAATTGATGATAAACTAATAAGTTCTCCCAAGCTCAGAAAAATTCATATTGAGGACGAAGAAAAACCCATATTACTTACCGAATATTCTCCCACTGTTCTTGACTTAAAAGGATATCCCTTAATTCATTATAAGGATGTTGAAGATAATAACATCAGTGAAATTGATGATATTATTGAAAACAACAATTCGGTTTATTTGGTAACCACTTCACTCAATAAATCAATAATAAAAGTATTCAGTACAGAATATGATAAGGATACTGCACTGTTAAGGATAAAAGATGAGAAACATCGCTTAAATACATCCTTTCTAGTGAGTTACAAGGATTTCCAAGCGTACAAAACATCTGTTAATGATATTTCTTGGTTGTTCATGGCAGACTACTCTTTTTACTTACAAAATAATCAAATTGATGAGTTAAACATATATAACATAGAAAAGAAACATCCTTTAAACGAAGGTGCTAAACTCTACAACCATTATGAAGTTCTAAGAGAATACACTAATGGAAAAAATCATTATCTCGATATCCTCATAGGTATTAACAACAACAAAAAATTAATGCTGTATCAATTAGACATATCTAATACCAAAAAACCTAAACTACTCAAAATAAAAGATTTCTTAACAGGTTTAGGTGCTCAAAAAGGTTATTATTTTAAACCGATAAGAAATGAAAAGGTTTACTCAAAATTAAACTTTATTTCTGCCTTTTAGTTTTATTAATTTCTTTAGTATTTAATACTAAAGTAAATATTGTGCACTTAGTTTAATTAAATCAAAATAAAAACATTTATATATTTCTTTCTTGTATTCCGAATCATGGGAAGAAGATACCATTCCTATAAAAAGTGGAAATCAAATCATAAACACAATACTCATTACCCTTATCAAAAATCACACAATAATAACAAAAATTATACGACCCATAATCATAAGAAGTATAACTCCCACAAATCGAGACACTATAAAAAATCCATTTTTTCAAGAACTTGGATCAAAGCATTATTATGGTTGAGCATCTCTATAATTACTGCCATGGTTACTATTAAATTTAATTATGAATTTCTGAATTATATTAATGCTTTTGTCTGGATTATTTTCTCATTTTATTTGTATGCTGGTGCTTTTAGATTTATCAACTCCTTGAACATGGCTAATGACTTATCTCTTTGGTTGCTAAGGATTATCTCATCTATAGTCTCCTTGTTATCATTTTATTTTGGGATAATTATTTTATTATCATTATATTTAACAAGAGGAAATCCCTTTTTTGTTGGGTTTGGGATAATTACTTTAGGTTTAGGTCTCTTGGCTGCTTTTATGACTTTTAGAACAGAAAGAGGATACTCAAAAACTTTTTTTATCAGATAAACAGGATATGTTAAAGTGAAAATAACTAAAGTTGCTCGCTTTTTCTTTTCTTGTTTTACCATGTTTTTTTACTTTGAATTCTAATCAGACAACCATATAGTAAATAATCAAATAAAATTTAAACTCAAACACAAACCCCATATTTATGGTTAAATCAACGATGATTGAAAGTCAAAGCTTTATATTTAAAATAGCAAAAGGAGCAGAAGATATCTTTGATTATGAGTTAAACCTTTTGAGAGAGCATTATAACCTTAAATTAGAAATAAACTTAGAAAATAAATTTTATGATTCTTCATATACCTATATTCAAATCTCATTTACAGATAACTCAGAACTAAAAACTCAGACAATCAAATCAATAATT
>CAZZHT010000007.1:0-1869 GCA_964653825.1 uncultured Methanosarcinales archaeon | reverse complement strand
AATCTCATTTACAGATAACTCAGAACTAAAAACTCAGACAATCAAATCAATAATTACTCTTGTTTATTTGAGTCAAATGATTCAATCTGTTTATTATGTTATTGGTAAAACAACAAGAACAGACAACTCTTCTTTCTCAGAATTATTAAACTCATCAAAAAATCACTTTGAAAATCTAAAAAAACTTCACTCACTAAGATTCAATAAAAATAACTCACAGAGCACTAACTTCTCTTTGAGATTAAAACAAGTTTACAAAAATGCCTCAGAACAATATGTTATTGAAACCAAAGATTCAAAATTGCAGTTATCATCACTAACCTCAAAAATTTCCTCTTACATTTCATCAAAAAATAATCTATATCACTCCTATACATCAGAGAACAAATTTTATTTATTTTATATTCAGCAAACACAACAAGATTCTACAGCTAACAATAAAGAGTTAAAATCCATTAAATCCATTCAATCTAATCGTCCCGATCAATCCAATCAATCCAGTCAGATACAACCAGAACTCATCTTATCAGCAAATTTATTCAACGGCCTTGAAAAAAGATACTATCATTTATATGCAACAAACGATTCATTAAGAGGAGATATATCTGCATCCTTAGTTTATTCAGCAATAAAAGAAGCAAAACTATTGAACTCACAAAAAAAGAAACTCCCATCAAAACCAAAGGTTCTAAATCCTTTTATGAATGATGGTTCAGTAATCATTGAATTAACACACATTCTAAATTCAATACCTCTAAGAGAAAATCAGAAAGAAATCTTTATGTCTGATACCTTTTTCGCTTTGATATTATTCTTGCAACAAAAATATTCATCTAAAACATCTGCACTCACCTCAAATTCAATAAACAAAATAAAGAAACTAATTGAAACCACAATAAATGAAATAAACAGAGAAGCAAAAACCCAAGCATCAACACCTATAAATTCAATAGACCAAAAAAACTCGTTGAACTTGAAAAACACAGAACAAACAACAGATAAAAATCAAATACTCATCTATGGCTTCGAGACCATGCCTGATTTCATAAAATCAAAAAAGAACATGAAAGTTGATGACATTGAATACTTAATAAACACAGCAGAATATGACTTTATTGAATCGCAATCTCACCGTGCCTTCCATCACAACACAAAAATTGAACTGAAATATAATTTTTTTGATATTATCATATCATATTTAAACCACAAAAAGATTTATATCTCAAAAACAAGAAATAAAACTAAACAATCTAAAGATAAAGATAAACAACTATCTTATGATACACAGCTTAATGGTTTAGAATTAAATAACATAAAGGAAATTTTTATGAAAACACAAAGAACCTTAAAACAAAATGCAGTTGCTGCCTTTGCACTACCACTGCCAGAAAATAATAGAGTCACTTCAGAATCAGATTCCTATAAAACTTTCATTTCTTTGATAAAAAAAATAGCTCTTGAACACTCCTTACAACTTACATTTCACAAAATAATTAAACAAGGGCAGAAAGATATATCAATCTTAATTTTTAAGAGGTTATAGGGATATTTTATTCTTGGAATTTTATTATTAGTTTCTAAAGTTACAGAGTAAATTCTTAACTTTTGTACTTTTATGGTGTAACAAATTGCATCACAGAATGATATTATTAATTACAAAATTTCTAAAAAAACTGAATCAATAAACTCTTTGTCATACTACTGTTTGTTATACTAAGTTACTTTCTATACATACTATTAATTAAATAGAAATCTTTAAAAATTATGAAATTTTAGTTTATAAAATATTAATAATCAAATAGTGAAATATTTTAACTTTTTCAATTTTAATTTCCGAAACTTTTGTACTTGCTTTGAAGTGCTGATTAT
>CAZZHT010000006.1:12893-20711 GCA_964653825.1 uncultured Methanosarcinales archaeon | reverse complement strand
AAACTTCATTATCTTCAAGTAATCTTTTAACTAAATTATGACCAATAAAACCGGCGCCACCTGCTACAAGAACATACTTCATTTAAATCACAAGAATGAGAGAAACACCAAAACTTATAAAACATTGCATTGAAACCAATTTTAAAATAGAATCACACAATGAAATAAATTAATAATATAACAATCCAAATAAGAAATAAACAGATACTTTAATAAAAGAAAAGCACGAAATAAAACAAAATAAAATATTAAAAAAGAAAAATCAAAAGCTAAAAAATAATTACCTTGCTAATGAAAATGAAAACAAGAAATCTAATAATTGGTGCAGGGATTGTAGGAATTGTAACTGCTGAAAAACTTGCATCTCTTGGTGAAGAAGTAACAATCATTGAAAAAAGAAGCACTCTTGGTGGGAATTGCTACGATTACTTTGACTCTGATGGAAATTACATACAAGAATATGGTCCTCATATATTTCACACAAACAATGAAGAAGTTTGGAACTATATCTCAAAATTCGCAAAATGGCACCTATTCAAACACAGAGTCCTCGCAAGAATAAAAGGAAAATTAGTACCATTACCAATAAACTTAGAATCACTCGAAATACTGTTTCCGTCACCCGAAAGTACAACTCTAAAAAACAAACTAATTAACAGATACAGGGAAAAAATAAGAATCTCAATCTTTGACTTATTGAATGAAAAGGATAAAGATTTAAAAAAATTAGCTCAATACATCTATGAAAATGTTTTCTTACATTATACAATAAAGCAATGGGATACAAAACCAGAAGATATTGACAGCTCGGTCTTGAACAGGGTTCCTATCATGTTGAACAGGGTAAATGCATATTTTACAGATAAATACCAAGGAATCCCAGAAAAGGGTTTCACAGAGTTATTCAAAAACATGATAAAAAATAAAAAAATAAAAATAATTTACAACACTGACTACAAAGAAATAATTAACAACATCATTTATAAAAGAATGTTTTACACAGGACCTTTAGATTACTTTTTTGACTACAAATATGGGCCTATAAAATACAGAGCTATTGAATTCAAAAAAGAAACAGTAAAAGCCCCTTTTCAAAAAACATACGTAGTTAACTACCCAAACGAAGAGCAATTCACTCGAATCACAGAGTTCAACAAATTCTTAGATATAAAAAATAACACGACAGTTATCTGTAAGGAATATCCCTCATGGGAAAAAGGAATAAAAGCATATCCCTTACAAACCAAAGAGAACCATATGATAATAGACAAATACATCGAAGAAACTAAAAAACTGAAAAACATCTACTTTGAAGGTCGCTTATCGGAATGTAAATACTATAACATGGACACAGCCATTGAAAGAGCGTTAGAGATAACAAAGGGGATAGAGAACAACAATTAAAAAAATTAACATAAACAAAAACAACATAAAAAACTAAAATTTATAAATAAAAAGAAATTTATGAATAGCATGCTAAAAAATAAAACAATCTTATTAATTCCAAATTAACGATACTATTGACATCCTTCTTAATAATCTTACTCATCAATAGCAAGCTACAGCAAATACAATCACAAAACACAATAACAGGAAAGGCAACAGATGATTACAATAGATGGGATGTAGTTCCACCCACCTACAGCGATTTTTACTTAAGAAGTTCCCTTGAAGCTTTTGAAGCTACATTAAAAGAACTAATAATAATTGCAATTACAGTTTACTTTGTTTTTTCATACATATTAATAGCACAAAAGTTAAATAAAAAAAGACCCTAGTTGGTATTGATTCCAATAATTAACGCCTTTTACATTTGTGATTTGGGTAACATTAAATACACCGGTGGATTCACATTATTAATAGCAATTCCTATCATTTACTCAATAAATTATGCTGCAGGCCTAATTGCTGCTAACATGTTTGGTGTTTGGTTATTTTATGGAATTTGCAAGAATCTAAACAAACCACGCTGGCTCTCACTATTAAATGGTGATACCCATATTAAATCTTTTTGTGCTATGGTTAATTGCATGGGATTACTAGAGAAATAGAAAAATAAGAGGCATCGCGAAAGATATTCTTTGTTATACATTATTACCATTTATCAATCGATAAGTAAAACTAACAAAGAATAACATAACATATAAACATGAAATAAGCCCAAAATAGAAAAATTTAGAGCACAGAATTCCTATCTAAAAATTCTAAAATTCGTAAAAATAGAACACTGTCATATATTTAAGATAAAATAAATTACGAATCTAAAACAAACTAAATACACTAAATTAAAAAACATAATAACTTTTTACAGACCCTTACAAGAAAAACAACACTTACAACACTCTCAAACAATAGCAACATAAAAAACTAAAATTTATAAATAAAAAGAAATTTATGAATAGCATGCTAAAAAATAAAACAATCTTATTAATTTCAACATTAATGATACTATCCATTTACTTATTAATGATTTTATCCCTAAATAACAAACTCCAACATACGCAATTGCAAAACACAATAACAGGAAAAGCAACAAATGTCAATGGAAATGTTGGAGTATGTGTTCAAGGGAACAACACTTACTCTGCAAGCTTTGCAAATCCACATTATCATAGTATTATAAATGGAACGATAAATAGTAGCATTTATTTCTCATGGAGAGACCCTAATGAAATATACAATGTAACCTTTACTGCACGAAACATTCAAACAAAGCAGTCATGGTATTTGGGCGAACAGCAGGTTCCACTAGACACAAATACTGCGATACAAGAAGTAAACACAACAAAAATGCCAGATGGTAACTGCGTTTATGAATTTCAAGCAGATATAAAAGGCACAAAGAGTTGTCTATTAATGAAATATGTTAACGGAGTGAGTGTAAACAATTATAACTTACCTCCAATTTATAGCGATTATAATGGTTCAAATACCACTAATTTCACAAAATATCCTTATACAGCAGTTCCAAATGCAACTCTTGAAAAACCTGGTATAGGAGAAATAGAATGGTACAACGAAACTCTTAACTTTGAAAATGCCAACCTAAACAAATACATCACCTTAAAAGATAAAGAGGTCTCAGTAGCTAATGATCACCTGTACTGTTTAAGAGATCAAACTGTCGATGTCACTTTTTACAACGTAACTTATTTTCGACCAGGAATGACTGAGAATGGAAAGGATTGTATCTCTTCTCAGAAATGTCAGTTATTGTATTATAATAAAACATCTCATACTGCAAAATTCAGGATTAACACCTTTGATGGCACATACCATGTTATTGAAAATACGAAGGGTGTATTAAATATATGGTATGAAACATGCTGTGGTGCAGAGAATGTAACAATGAATAACCCTTTCTATGTTTATGCAAATTATACAGCAGCCGTAGGAAATGTAACTTATTACATAGGAACACTCTCAGGAGTTTACTGCAACCTCAGTTACGCTTACCAAACTCAAGACAACTATTCATGGCCAATACTAATGCCTTACAGTCAGAACATCGATCTTTATTCATACACCTTAAGTTTTGAAAATGCGGGCTTATACTTTATAAAAGTTTCATGCGATGCTGATTCTCATGATCTCGGCAAAGCTCTCAAAGTAATCACTGTTCAAGTTATTCCCATGATACCGCATGTAAACACATGGTGCACCACAGACCTAGATTCAGGTAATGGCGAGCCCTATGTGAGATACATACATCAACCCGTAGATTTTTGGATAAACATGACCTATATGGGACACAACCTTCCAATATTAAATGCTACCTGTAACATATCCTTTGTTGACAACTTCAAAAACATAACCCTGCCTGCATGGTACAACGATACTAGTGGTTACTATCAAACAAACTATTCCTTCCAAACACCAGGAATAAGAAATTACTCGGTAAGTTGCTCAAAATTACCAAATATTGCGCAGAGATATGTTAATGGAACAGTTGACATAAGAAATCGACCACCAATATATTTAGGAAATATAAATCCCAACCAAATGATTCCAGGTAGCAAATGGCCACAGGACACAGCAATCTCACCATACTACCTAAATGATTATTTCATAGATCCAGATGGTAACAAATTAACATATACCGTTGAACCAGGAACGAATCACATACAGGTTGTAATTGCAAATGATAGTAAAGTTACATACATTCCAGAAGCAGGATACTCGGGAATCCAATATATTATATTCAAAGCATCAGATGGTTACGGCGGATACGCCTACACTCAAAGAATTGTCTTAGACGTTGTAAAATTACCACAAGAAAGCCCTAACAATCAGGAAGGAAGTGAAAATAAACAGAATCAACCCGAAAATACAAACAACATGATAGCCCTCAACGGCCTAAACCAAAATCCAACAACTCCCAGAACTTGTATCGAAAAATGGGTATGTAGCAACTGGTCTAAATGTTATCCATCAGGAATACAAACAAGAACCTGTACAGATTTAAACAAATGTAACACTACTGAGAAAAAACCAGCACAGAGTCAAAAATGTACATACATACCAACATGCTACGATCACATAAAAAATGGAGGAGAAACTGGAGTAGATTGTGGAGGACCATGTCCCCCATGCCCTTCTTGTCACGATGGTATAAAAAATGAGGGAGAAACAGGGATTGATTGTGGAGGACCATGTCAGCCCTGTCCATCATGTTACGACGGTATAAAAAATGAAGGGGAAACTGGAATCGATTGTGGAGGACCATGCCCACCATGCCAAAAGATAATTGCGCCAGAAATATTCAAAACAAAAATTGAGAACAATCTGATTCCCATAAGTACACTAATAACTCTTGTTGTGATTGGACTCATCATATACCTAAGATATCATCAAGCCATTATTGATGCTCTTGCGAAGATATGGCTACTTCTACTTGCATATTACCTAACAAAAATAAGACACAAAGAAAACCTTGAGGAAGAAATAAACCTCTCTCAGTATTTAGAGATAAGAATTTCAAGCCTGAAAAGAAATCTAAACAAATTATCAGAGGAAAGATTACTAAATGAAACACTAAAAATGACCCGATTGTTACTAAAGAAGATTTTCAGAATAAACTATGAATTCACTGAAGAAGACCTCAAGAAAAGCATGAACAAAATACCACTAAGTAATTCAAAAAAGAAAATCTTCATAGCATTCTTTGATAGATTAGTACACGCATCATATTCAGGAGAGAAAATAAACAAAGACCAGCTAAAAAAATGGTTAGACATATTATCTTATCTAACAGTGATTACAAAAGATTTATTAGAATATAGGATTTTGGAAGACACAATTGAAAAACTAAGAAAGCAAAAGAAAGCAAAAGCAAAACAAATAAACAGAAAAATAATCCTTAAACTCTTGAAATTCATAAGACATGAAAAAGACAATCTAAAGCAGAAAAACTTAAAAGCAGCAATTGAAGAGAACTATATCATTGAAAATACACTAAACATGGTAAACCAATCAAAAATAAAAATAAACAAACTAAACAAGATAAAACTAAAGATAAAAGAACTATCAACACAGCTAAAAAATGAGTTAAATAACACAAAAAATGAAAGCTAAAAAACCTAAAAAATCCCAAATAACAAAATTAAATGAATCCTTGTTTGTAATATTGACAATAGTAGCGATAATCTCAACAGTATTCTTATTCAAGGGTATAAATAATACAAATCATATGATAACGGGAAGCATAAGCTGTACCCTATGCACAAACAATACCCAACCATACCCATGCAATGGTTCATTTGAGAATAAGAACTTCACAGAAGGAATTAATGAGACATTTACCCTCTGCGCGAAAGATGATGAAAATGATAGCATATTCTTTAAATTAGCTCAGAACTCAGAAACCTGGGAGGATTTCACACTGTACAGCAATGGAACGATAAATGTAACTCCCAAAAAGAAAGACGTTGGAAATCACACTCTTTATATTTTACCATTAGATGAATGCACTGACTCCTGTAGTAGCAGTGCCACATCTTATAAAGTTTTATATATTGTAAAGAACATTGACTCTGCTCCAGAAATAATTGACTACTCTCCAACAAACAACACCCAAACAAAAGAAAATCAAACAGAAATCATAACCGCAAACGCAACAGATCCTGATTACGTCATAAATCCAATATACTACAATGAATCACTAAGTATGACCTGGTTCGTAGATGGTACTCCAAAAATAACATATTATAATACAAACATAAGTAGTTTCAACTATACTCCCGGCTGGTATGATAATGGTGATCACACAATTAAATTGGTTGTAAAAGATCAATCGAACAAAACCGCAAATATATCACTAAACATAATTGTCAAAAACAATGACAGACCGCCCTATCAAACACAGACATTCCCAAACATAACCTGGTCAGAAAATTCAAATAGTTCAGTAATAAACCTCTCAGATTACTTTAAGGATCCTGATTTAGATAACAATCTATCATACAGTGTAAACATAACCAACATAACCTATCACATAACGACAGTTGCATATAACACCACAGATCCAGAGAACAGTAGCATCAACTTCACAAGAACCAATAGTTCTATAAAGTTCATACCATCATTGGATTACTATGGGGTACAGAAAGTTGCAATAAGCTACAGTGATAACTACATCACAAAAACAAGCAACGCATTTTACATAAACGTAACAAAAGCAGATCACCCACCAAGAATCAAACAATTAATAGAGCAATATGCTATAATTAATAACACATATTATAAACAAATAGAAGTTAATTATATTGATCATCAGAATTATACCTGTTCTCCCTACAATGATCCATCTTGGTTAAATCTATCCTCAAATTGTACCATTAATTTCTATCCAACTGATTCAGAACAAGGAAGTTACAACATAACAGTAATTGCGACAAGTTTAGGGGGCCTAAAAAGCAATATGAGTTTTAACCTCACCGTAGTTCCCGATCACAAACCAACAATAAGTCCAATACCTGATCAGAAAACAGGTGACGGTGAACCCTTCATACTATACATCAACGCATCTGATCCAGACATCAACACCTTAAATGATTCTTTAAGCTTCACAACGACAACTGATTTATTCACAATACAAAAAATAAATGAAACAACTGGAAAAATTGACTTCACACCAACAAAAGCAGATATTGGCTTTTATACAATAACCATAGTAGCAACTGATAAATGGGGTTTGAAAGACGGAACAACATTCCACCTCAACATAACAGAAGTAAATCATCCACCCGTATTAGAAGAAATCCCACCACAGTATCCTATAATAAATCATACTTACAATTATTCAGTAAAAGCAACGGACCCTGATGGAGACACACTGTCATACTCGTCAAACGATTCACTCATAAACATTAATGCCATAACTGGTTTAATTGAATTCACACCAAACGAATCAGAGAAAGGCATTCACCATGTAAACATAACAGTAAATGACAGTAAATTAATTGTGTGGCAAACAGTAAGATTCAACATAACAACCAATCATAAACCAAAACTAGCCAACCTTGAGAACAAGACAATAAAACAATATTCTCTCTTCACAGAGAAAATAGAGGCAACAGATCCAGAAAATCAAACACTATCGTACTCTGCAAGCCCTCAATTCATCAAAATCGACAAAGACACAGGAATAATAAATCAAACATTCTCAACTCAAGGAATTTACAACATTTCTGTCACAGTAAAAGACCCCTTCAACGCATCTGATTTTGGATGGTTTATATTAACCGTAAACAAAACAGAAATTGCTCCGAATATAACGAACAAAAAACAACTAAGTAACATAACACTACATGAGAACCT